>CBDVBK010000012.1:0-56573 GCA_965372215.1 uncultured bacterium
CACTCCCGTCCCAGATTCCAACAGCATCTAAAACAGAAATCTCTGCCACCAGACGACCAGATATATCGTAAACCGAGAGTTCTGAAACAGCTCCACCGATTACAAGGAACTCAACACTGCCGCAAAAGGGATTGCAGGAGGGTTCTATGACAGCAACTGCTGTTCCCTGTTCTGAAGATTCCTCTTCCTCAAGCCCGAGACTGGCGGCGTTGAACCAGCCGAAGGTGGGATATCTGCCGAAAATAGGCTCTTCTTCTCCCTGCCCGTAAATCACATAAAGATTCCCCTCGGAATCAACCACGCCATCAACATTAGCAAGCTGTTCAGGATCCTCATCACCGTGATCGTATGCTGCTGTGGGTTCTACAAGGAGGTTGCCATCATTATCCATGACTATGTACCATAGGATCTCGTTATAGTAACTATCAACCCATACCAGGTAGAACTTCTCGTTGCCGGGAAACGGCAATAAATCCATCATAGTACTTACAATCATATCAGGTGACTCACTGACCACTATCCATTTATGGCTCTCCAGATCACCGGTTCGGCCATTAAGCTTCCAGAAACCGAACCTGCTTGGATAACCGCTGATACCAACACGGCCCACTACTATCAGATCCCCGTTGCTGTCAACAGCAAGACCGGGATATCGAGCCATATCTCCTACATCATTCGTGAAATCCCATAAAGGCACTGTAACATTACCTTCAAGATCGTACTGCATGTACATATAAGTCTGCCAGCCATCCCCCAGTACCAGATGAACCCTGTCTCCATCTACCAGAATCATGCCGATGATCCATGCCTCTGGGATCATCCAGGTGTACTCCTCGACGAAGCCAGAGCCCGGAGCTGGTGTCCATACGGCATAGCGAACATCAGTACCGATATTGCGGAGGACATGGAGCCTGCCGAGGGAATCAGGACAGGCTCGGATGTAGGGCAGGTTCGTGTACTCTGTAAAAAGATGTGTGGCAGGGGTGATCTCACTGCCATCCTCCAAGCTCCGAATGCAGTAGTAAACAGGATTGTATTCACGCCAGAAGGCAAGCAGGCTGTCAGCCAGTTGAACTTCGCTTATATAGAAGCTATTCGCATCCCTAGATACCATTGTTTCGGGAACGACAGTTGTTCCATCAAGAAGGAACACCTTGTATCCTATTCTGGGATCAAGCTGGTAGTCTTCCCACAGAAGATGGAAACACCCTTGCTCATCTCTGAAAATCAGTTGAAATGGTGCAGTGCTGTTCGGCTCCTCAGTGACGACAATCGGATCGCTCCAGCCGGGACCAACCGTTACATTAACAAGTGACAGGAACAGAAGAACAATCATTCAAGAACTCCCGATCGTCCGGCATCATGCCTGTGCTGGGGCCAGGGAGCATAACCCTCAGAACACGTCCCCAGTTCCCAGCAGTGAAGAAGACCGTCACCTGTTCCAAACACGATCTCTACCTTACCATCACGATCAATATCAGCTATGGAGAATCCACTGCTTACATCAACTCCTTCAGGAAGAAGAAATGGGAAATCTATATTTTCAGGTTCATCACCCAGATAATTCAATCCAACAATCAACCCATTTTCACCCCGAAGTGTAGAAGAGAGTACATCAGCAATTCCATCGTTATCCAGATCACCAAGCGCGGGAGGACTGATACCAGAAGTTGAGTAAGTGTATGAAGTATCATAGTAGACATGCCATTCATCAGAAAAATCTCTTCCATCTTCATTCCACGCCAGACACTGATTCTCAGCAGGGATTATGAAAGCATCAAGACCGGGAACAAACTCATCCCAATCCGCGAACAACCCAAATCTGACGCCACTGGAAGCCACCAGGCCTTTCTCACAGATGATTGAATCAACGCTTAACGGATCCAGCAGTTGTGCGGGTACAGAATCCTCCTTTGCTGATTGCGGATCATAACTCCCCATGGGGAAGCCGATCTCAGCAGAACCGCCGAGTATCCCGGCACAGGGAATCGAGTAAGGAGGATCATAATTCCATATCCGCTCCGACAGCGTTGTATCATTGCACCAGTCGTAAACCAGCAGTGAATAGAAGGATTGACCGGGTAGCTCATCATTATAACAACAGTAGTAGACTGTTTCACAGTAACCATCATCATTGAGATCACTACATATAAGAGCTTTGCAGGAGGGAAATTCATTCAGCATGAAAGTAATCGACTTGATCTGCGTGAACTCATTTCCTGCGGGATTCCATGAGTAAAGATAGAGTGTTTTCTGATCAGCTATCACAAGCTCAAGCCCTGAAGCATCATCCATGTCCGAAACAGCGATTTGAGTGTAATGTTGCAGTTCCAGTGTATAAAGCAGTTCACCATCTTTGTTGAAAACAACAACATCATAATCTGTTGTCGCAGCAAGTATTTCTGTATTCCCATCACCATCCAGATCAGCAGCAAGAGGGCTGTTGAAATGGTAAAGGTTCACTTCATCATTCCGCCATAGCAAGGTGTTATCTGTATCGTAAGCTTCCAGGTAAGTATTTGACAGAACAACTATCTCAAGCTCGGGATCAGTATCCAGATTGACAAGCAATGGAGGTTGCTGTACAACACCAACAGGTTCAATGGGCCATTCCGATTCTGATGGATATATGTCATAAAGGGTTTTTGTAACGGTTGCGGTGTTGTTACCTCTCCAGCAGTCATCGCACTGCTCAGCAGGATCCGCTACAGCCACAAAGGTTAGCTCTTCGGGTGGATTGAACCAGGACGCATCCCAGGTGAAATCATACTCCTGTTCCTCTCCAGGTTGAAGACCGGCACACGGTAAGTTAAATACGCTGATACCTGTCCCTGTTATGGTCAGCCGCAATGTGAAGGGTACTGAAGAAGCTCCTCCATTGTTACGGACAGTTACGGTGATATCCTCTTCGAATCCTGTCCGGGTCTCTCTGGGATAGTTACTGGGAATAATATCATCAGAATAAATAACAAGATCGCACTTATCGGGATACCTCAACCGGTCTCCTATATCAAGAGCAGGATCTCCAAGAAGGTTGAACTGACCATTGTCTCTTCCAGTTATATTGTGTCTTAATCTCGCTCCGGCTATGGATTCCCCGAGCCTGCTCTGACCGTAGCAATAGATTGATTCCAGAATGCCTTCACCATAATCATCATAACAGTATACGAAGGAAGAAAGCGATCCTGCGAATACACCAGCTACGGGACAGTCGGTGTTCTTCAGAACAGCTTCAGCAATACAGTCAGTTGTATAATCGTACTCGGGGTGAGTGGTATCCGGATCCATGCACAAGCAACATAAACCATTCCCGTCAGGATGAAGGGCCTGGGTATGGTTGAATGTTCCTGCAGTGCAACAGAGTAAAAGGACAAAAGGAGGATAATGGTCTTGAGAAGCACTCAGTTCATTAGCATGAAGACAGTTAAAAGAGCTGTCGGGATTTCCAAGGTTACCTGGATCATAAACCCATTCCAATCCTGCGCTGAGCATGTGGAAATCACCATGATTGCTGTAGAATAGCAGTCCTGCACCGTTTGAGAACTCATTGATACAGGAGGCAACCCATTCTCGGCTGCTGAGTATGCTTTCGTCCTGCACGGTCCAGTCTCTTCCATCACCGCAGTATGTGGTGCTGTAGTCATAACCAAGCCAGTCGCAGAAATCCTCCGTCCATTCCTTTGTGGGACCCCAGTTTTTATAGGATTGGATGTGTGTTTGATCGTTTTCATGTCCTGTACCTGCGAGCCGCACGATCCTTCTGAGATTGTCGGACTCAGGCGATGATAGGGGCTGCTCATACTCGATGATGTTATCGATCATGGCCTGAAGAGTGTCGGCTCCCTTTACACAAAGCCTGCCGACCATCATGTCGGGCATTGCGTTTTCAACACTGCGTGGCTGGTTGAAGTACACATACCACTCATCGTTAGCATAGGAGTTGAGATCTCTTGGATCGTCTTTGTATTCAAATGTCGGCAGAAACCAGCCTTCTTCACCGAAAGATGCATCTTCGTGATCACCTACAAGAAGGAAGTATGAGGGCTTGATGGGGGAGCCATGCCCCCAGGCCCACATGGCTTCCGTGAAATCACGGATTATATCAGGGGTGAGCGCAGGCGATCCAGTACCGAACTCATTCATCACTTCTTCTGTTGTAACTATGCCGACATCAAAGCCGTTGAGGTCGACCCTGTGCCAGGCAAGGCTGTCTATCCACCAGCCGTCAAGGCCGGTTGCTGTAAGGATCACATACTCCGGAACACTGGAAGGACCTTCTATCAGATCGAAGTTCCTGTATACGCGGGGACTGGCTGGACGGCTCTGCTCAACAGGATGGTAACCTATTATGGGTGAATCCTCGACCATGGGCTGGAAGGGACCAAGGCCGGTGCTGCTCCAGTCCGCTTCGGTACTGTCGAAGCTAACGGCAACGCTGAAACCTGCTGCAGTCCTGATACTGTCCTCGGATGCCAGGAAACTCACGGGATATACTTCTATAAGAAGAAGACGCTGGTCGAAAAGGCGCATCTCTCCGGCAACATTTATCTTATCGGCAGGCCACCATTCATCGCTGGCGTATGCGGTCGAGTCCTGCTTGAATACTTCTATAACCTCGGGAGTCCGTACATGTATTACTGAATCCTTCGGGGCAGGATATACAGGATAATTGACAAAGCTTTCTTCTCCATGGAAAGACCAGCTTACGGAAGGCTCTACTGAATCAGGAATGGCAACCATGCATAACAGTACAGGTACTTCTGGATATCCTATACTGTCAGTTACAGGAATATCAATAAACCTTATGTAATCATCTCCATCATGTGAAACTGAATCGAATGATACCTGTGTATCGATTGTGAAAGCAACAAGGGAACTGTCAGCTACTGTTGTGTGAATCGGAACAGAATTTGAAACAAGCAGGATTAATAGAATGGAATACATTACATACCTCCTGATGAACGGGAATCATTCAATTACATTCATCATTTTAATGGTATTGTAATTATTTGAGGTTGTCAAGGGGAGTGAGAAACCATAAGATTATAGGAAATTCACAACCGCCTGAGGAATTCCTCTTCATCGATTATTTCGATGGAAAGTTCACGGGCTTTCTGAAGCTTGCTTCCTGCTCCGGGACCGGTCACTATTAAATCGGTTCTGGAGGAGACGCTTCCTGTGACCGTCGCTCCGGCTGCTTCAGCGATTTCCCGGGCATCTGATCGAGACATGGATATTCCACCTGTGAATACAACAGTCATTCCATCAAGAGGTTTATCAGAATTGTGAGTGTGTTTGCTTTCAGGATTGAAACCGACCTGAAGCAGTCGCTTAACGACTCCAAGCGTAACAGGTTCATGAAAAAACGCATGAAGATTTTCAGCAAGCACGGGACCGATTCCGTCTATGTCAATGAAATCTTCCGTTTCAGCTTCTATGATATCCTTGATACCGCTGAATCTGTCTGCTAAGAGTCCGGCAACCGTTCTTCCTACTCCCGGTATGCCGAGACCGGTTATAAACCTCTGAAGATCCGTAGTTAGACTTTTCCTGAGTTCAGCTAGCAGATTTTCAGCGGATTTCTCACCCATTCGTTCCATCGACGAAAGCTGCAGGGTAGATAAGTGGTAGAGGTCTGAGATGTCATTTACCAATCCTGTTTTCACAATCTGTTTTGCAAGTTTTCTGCCCAGACCTTCAATATCCAGGGCATCCCTCGAAGCCCAGTGGAAGATGCTTTCACGCAGTCTTGCGGGGCATGATGGATTCATGCATCTGTGAACAGCTTCACCTTCCGGTCTTGCGATCGGACCGCCGCATACCGGACATCTGTCGGGAAACTCGAACCGCTGTCCCCTCCTCTCTTCCGATGGTCTTCCAAGTGATCTGACGACTTCCGGTATCACATCACCAGCTCTGCGGACAATCACCATATCACCAGGTCTTGCATCCTTTTTCCTGAGTTCATCCTCGTTGTGAAGGGTTGCGCTTGATACTGTGACTCCACCTACGAATACGGGTTCAAGGCTTGCGACAGGAGTGAGCCTCCCTGTTCTCCCAACCTGGATATTGATATCAATCAATCTCGTAACTACTTCCTCCGCCTGGAATTTCCAGGCTGTAGCCCATTTCGGGAATCGGCTTTTAATTCCGATCTTTCGCTGAAGAGAAGCTTCATTGAGCTTTATTACAACTCCATCGATTTCGAACGGAAGAGAGTCACGAAGCTTCTCCAGTTTCTCAAACGCTGCTCTGACCTCTTCAATACTCTCGCAAACTGAATTGAGAGGGCTGACAGGAATCCCGAGCGAATCCAGAAGTGAGAATAAATCGCTCTGTGAAGTGATCCCTTCAGGCCAGTCAGCCGTGCCGTATGATATGAAACTGAGCGGTCTTGATGCTGTGATTCTGCTGTCCAGCTGTCGCAGTGAGCCGGAGGCGGCGTTTCTGGGGTTTACAAAGGGATTCAGATCTTCCTCTATCCTGTTCTGATTCATTCTTTTAAAATCATCTTTTCTGAAGATGACTTCTCCCCGAACAATCAGAGTTCCAGGAAAGGGTCGAGGCAATCGGAGCGGAATCGAGTGAACGGTTCTGGCGTTTGGAGTGATATCCTCTCCCTCTGTGCCGTCTCCCCTCGTTCCGGCACTGATGAGGAGACCATCTCTGTAGATCAGCGCGATCGCAAGACCATCCAGTTTGGGTTCAACGGAATAGGCCGGAGTAGTGTCAAGATCGAGTTCACGCATTATTCTGCTGTTGAATTCCTTGAATTCCTCACCGCTGAACACATTGTCGAGGCTGAGCATTGGAGGGTTCCATCTGATTGAAGGAAAGCCAGCTACCGGTTCCGACCCGACTCTCCTTGAAGGTGAGTCTTCCGTCCGCAATTCAGGCCACTCCGATTCGAGCTTCATAAGCCTGCGCAAGAGGGCATCGTATTCACCATCGGTGATCAGAGAACGATTCTCACTGTAATAGAGTTGATTGTAATGAAGGATGAGTTCCCTGAGCCTGCGAACCTCGGAGCGTACTTCTTCAGGAATCATTCAGACTCTTCATTTCAACAAGTAAGTTAAGTAAGTTATGCCCGGCTTTGTCTGCGGAGGTGGAGATGTACATGGCAGCTCCCTGGTGCACTCTTTCATACCCGCTCTCCGACCTGTTAACCGATTCAAGAGGCGCGAACCAGATATCAGCTTCAGTATTAATATCGATAGTAACCATGACGTTCCGCCAGCGGTCGATGATCTCTATCCGCTTTCCGTTTGCGGTACCGTTTTCACCCATCATTCGCTCCGGTCCTGAATCAATTCTGAAACATCGGTCCGGCGAGTTTCCGGTCATCAGGTTCAGGCAGATCTCCATACCGATTCTATCAAGGGGATTAACAGAATACGCTGTTTCTACCGTAACCCGTGCAAGTGTCAGATCAACATGCAGATCCTTCGCCAGTTCAAGGTTGTTTCTCTCATATGTACCCTTGAAATCAACAGTTCTCTCGGATTGACTGAATGAACACGATGAAACTGATTTCTGGAAGCTGATGATTCGGGTATCACACCTTTTCCAGTTTTCAAATGTTACATCAGGAGACATCACCAGATCGCTGAATAATACCCTTCTCCATTTATCGATAATTATCTTTTCCGCGAGCCCGTCCTCCTTCGAGAGCAGACCATCATGAATTGTCCGCACTTCTCCTGAATCTGTCATTTCGGGTATACTGTCATGGTATTTTTCGCGGCGTCTGCTTAGGACATGCCCCATGGGTACCGGGTCAGCCTGATCGGGTAAAAAGCTGAACTCGCTGACCGTCAGACCCTTCTCCGGATGAACAAGAAGTGATTGACTCTCTGTTACTATGACGGTTTCCTCTTTCCCGTCAGCGTCGATATCGCTGTTTCCAATGAACGGGTAACTGTCCATTTCACGAAGAGCTTCGCGTTCCGCCGAGTGGAGTTCCTTCCAGACGGCTTCCCTCAAATGAGGAAGGTATATCCCTCCGAATACACCATGCCAGAATGAACAGTTGCACTGGCTTCTCCAGAAGTGGTGCAGCGCTTTTTCGCTTCGGGAGAGGCGAACTGTTTTTTCAGCTTCAAGTATTCTACCGTGCAGTTCTTTAGATTCTGGATAGGCTGACAGGAAATTCCGCCAGAAACCTTCTGGAATCCACTCCCCCATCTCTGAATAACTTGCGGTGGGAATGTAGACAGGTCCGTATGGATTATCTCTCACTGCCGATGAGGGCAAGACCAGTTCAAGCCATGGAGCGGATTCAATTGCGCTGAGAAAGCTATCGAGCCATCCCTGCTCATAACAGAGTTCATTCGTTCCGGGCCAGACACCGAACTTCTCTCCGTCATCTCCATAGAGAACCAGATCCGCACCAGCGTCGTTCAGGCGTTGAAACTCCTTCATCGTATCCTCAACCGAAGAGAACGGAATCCTGTACCTCAGTTCCCGGTTACTTCCAAGAAGTTTGATTGTCTTTCCGGCATCTTCGGTTACGAAGGGATGGAAAAGGTCCAGCCCTTCGACACCTGCTTTATGCAGGTGATAATCGTCAACTACAGCGTAGGAAATGCCGGCCTCAGAAAGTATTGAAGGCAGCTGCGGTTCCCATACCCTCTCACTGAGCCATAGACCCTCCGGCCGTATGCCTGTGAGAGATTCGAGATGATCGGAGAAGCGGGATATCTGTTCTATAATATCGAACCGTCTGAAGATCGGAAGAATCGGTTCGTACCTGCCGCTGGTCAGGAGTTCCATCTGCCCTTTGCGGCACATGAGAGAGATCTTTTCCAGGTATTCAGGATGATACGATTCAAGCCATTCAAGGAGAGTACCGGAAATATGAAATCCGGTTCTGAATCCACCATGTGCTTCCATAGCTTCTATCATCGGCAGATAGCATTCATTATATGCTGATTCCATGATATTTTGAAAATTACCAACCGGCTGATGATTATGGATACAGAAACTGATTCTCACTTAAAATCCTTCAATGGATATATGTTCGATTTGATGGTGATTACTACTAATCAAGGCTGCCATGAAGATGTCTGTAGATCACATCTGCGGGGAGAATCCTGTCAGGATCGATATTGATCGCTCGGATATCCTGGATCATGTCCGGTATTCGACCGAAAAAGAAACCTTCTGTTGAACCCCTCGTGAGTTCAATCACTTCGGAATTCTCTTCGGAAATGATAAGAACATCGTCGGTTATCGATCCAAGGGGGAAATTCTGCCCCGGCTGATACTGTTCTATCCAGATATGCAGATATCCTGATGAATCAGCCCATTCTACTTCAATTTGAGGAATACCCGGACTGTACAGCCATTGGAAGAACAGTTCTCCGAACTCCCCGCTCTCCCGGATTCCCATCGCGGAAAATAATCTCCCGAATGAATCACCGGAGTGCCTGAGATTCTCAAGCGCTCTTGGTATTCCTCTTTTGAACGCAGGGATCTCTCTTGTAAGAAATTCAATAACGATCGGGGCTTTACCAAGTATTACAGGATCATAAAGCGGAGAATCAAGTAATCCGGGATCAGCTATCGCGTATTCCGTACCGCCGGTTATTTCTGATGCATAGAGATAGTATTTTCGATAGGCTTCAAGCAGTTCAGCTGAATCCGCGTTTCCCTCCGCAGTGACAAATCTGTAGACCGACCATGCCGCGAAAGCGTCCCGGAGACATTCCGTAAGATAAGTACTGCCTGCAAGGAAAGCTTTTGCTGTCTCAAATACAATTACTGCAGCCGGAACTGGAATTCCTGAAACAAGTGAATCAGACCATGATTCGTACCCCTGAATTGACGCGAGTATGTCTGAGGACAGAAAAACGCATCCCGGACCAGTCAGAAAAACAGGAACGTCAAGGCTCCGAACGATTACAAAATCCAGCCTGGCGTCGGAGAAGCCCATATTGCTCCAGAAAACAGATGCAAGATCATCCGCAATGTAACTCATTTCCAGAGCAGTAGAATCAGAATCATGGCATAAATACTTACTTCTCCGTCCGGCAATATCCATTTCCGAGAATCCTCCTGTCGCCCAGGCAAGAGGACCTCTTACGCCGCCTTCGGGGGAGGAAAAGGATACGATAAGCAATGAATCGGAAACCACTCTCGATAATTCCTGAAGTGGAGCATAGATCCTGTATCCCATATCCGGAACTGAAATATCCAGGCTGTACGAAGCCGGTATATCATTTCCAGGATAGAACCACATGCCACATTGAAAGGAAGTCGAGGGATTGATCTGCAGTCCGCTGATGGTAATCCGGTCTGTAGAACCGGAGATGAATCCATTCCAATTACCTTTGAACAAACCTGTGAATATTCTTGAGGAATCTGCAACACAGCACACTGAATCTCCACTGTATTTAAAGCATCCGCTAAGAGCTTCAAAGTTGGAATCGGTTCCGCTGTTCGGAAGAAACAGAGTTAGCTGGCTATCGGACTGAGTGGGGTTGAAATCAATTCTCAAGGTGTCTACCACAGTGATTTCTCTTTGTGCCGGATTGACTGAAAGAACAATACGGTGATATACATCAGGTGGAACTGTTACGTCTGAATTGACTTCTTCCACAATTATGATCCGATTACGATCAGAAAGATAAACGGATCGTAACATGTTATTTACAGGGTTATCCAGCTCAGCGGTTCTGAAAATCCCACTGACTGATGAGATAAGCAGATTGGGAGAAGATCCCTTTGTTTTCGCTTGCAATACTGCTAGTTCTCCGGCCCCTCTGTTCCAAACTCTTTCCACAACACTGGAATCCTCACTAACATATAAGACTGCGAAGAATCCAGCGGTTTCACCAAGTGGAGGTATCTCAACCGTTGTTGGCTCTGAGTGTCCCCCAGCTTCAAGATAATTAACTCTGTCTTCTGTCGTGGACCCGCATCCCGGAACAAGCATTGAAGTCAGGACTGTTTCAGTTTCATCGGTTTTAATTGTAATCCCTGTCACCAGACCGCCTGAATAGAATAATGAATCCTCGAAAACATCCGAATTAAGGTTAAGAGTGAATGAAACACCCTTACTGGTATACAGAGAAACCAGATCTCCAGTACTGTCGACTTCCGAATCCTGTCCGGTCCCGACACAGTATAATGATAACAGCGTAGAGAGCAGTGACAGGAGAAACAGAGCAGCTTTCATTTATACCTCTCAAATATTCGCACCCGACATTATTCAGCCAATCATGGAACAATCATTGTACTCCTGAATATATTACCAAGCAACCCGATCAACGCAAATATCACTTATCAAAGTGTGAAGTCGACAATTGACGAAAGCTGTCAGATTAAACACATTTGCGCGAGCGAAAGGAAAAAGCATGAGTATTCTATCTTTTCTGACTGGCGAAATGTTTGAGACAGTTAATGTGACTCTCAGAGACTATGCTGTAACAGGTTTTTTCGGTATCGCTGCTTTTCTACTTTTCATTTTTCTTCAGCTTCTTGGGACCAGATTGTACGTTAAAATCACTGAATCAGGACAGATAGGTTCGGTAGTATTCGTAATAGTATTACTCGCACTTGGCGTAACCGGAACTGTTTTCAGCTGTTTCATCCGTCATAGCGAGTCATCACTTGTTCTCGGTTTTGCTTCCGGGCTCTTCATCTGGACTGCTCTCTGCGAAATACCGGCACAGACGAAGTGGATTTCACCTCTATCAAGAAATGCTGTTCTCGTTTTCCTTCCACTGATTCTGCTGTGGGTTCTCGGTATTATTCTGCTCCCGAGTATTCCGGCTGCGGTTTTCGGTGCGACCGGATACCCTTTATGTGTTTGGGGAATACATCTCTCCAGGGCGAGAGTCATATCGAAGTGGGGCCCCTCATCACTTGCCGCAACAATACTTATTCTCTTCACAGCAGCCATTGCCGGCGGGGCACTGGCTCTGGGCATTGTACACGGAACTATCTTCTCCGGAATAATAGGCGGAGTCATCTTTGCTATAGCTACATGGTCTGCTCTTGAAGTCATATGGGAACGGGGAATGGCCGAGCGGCCCTGGAAACACTAGCCAGCTAAAATATCATATAGATCAGACCGGCATGAAAACCGAATGGGCCATGTTCCATCTTCGTGTAATATATCTCATCGGGATTTGCGTCTCTTACTCTCCCATTGTACTCCTGTACCGTCCAGCTATCGGCTGCTGTTCCGAGTACTCCGGAGATGCCAAACTGAATTCCAAGGTGGTCGGAGAAAAGATACTCCAGACTGGCGTCAGCGATTGCAGCAACGCAAATCGCGCTTGAACTTGAAGTAAGGGTATCTGATCTTACATCCTGCATAAGGAATATAACCTCACCCCCTCCTGACAATCTCAAACCCAGCGAAGGGCTGGATAGAGGAATCCTTGTTCCTGCTAAAAGATCAATGCCCAGGCTGGATGAATGCTCCAGACCTCCTGCTCTCAATCCGCCCCCGAATGACAATCCCCATTTACCTGTTTCCACGCCGAGTCTCATGTTGTTGCTCCAGTCAGAATCCTTTCCCTCAAGACCCTCACCGTGTTCAACCTGCATGGAAAGCAGATTGTATTCTATAAATACTATTGCCGGGGCTGACTGCTCAATCGCGGTAACCGTTCCCCCGTTCACCAGATATCCGGAGAGGAGCCTTGCGCTGGATTGTGTATTCTTAATATTGGATATTTGAAGTAATCCTCTGCTCCTGAGAGATTCATACTCGGATATCTCACCAGGAATTCCTGAAGTAGCGGCAACAACCGCCATAATCATACCATTGCTGATTCCCTGTTCTCTGCCGATAGGAATGCTGAAAACCTGACTGTCTGAAGCAGTAAAAGTTACTTCAAGTGGAAAAAGTTCCAGAATGGATCTGGCCGCCAGCTGTTCGGCGCATAATAAAGCAAGCCGGTTGCGGTCAGGTGCAAATGGAAGCATCTCTTCCCTGGAGACAGTATTTCTGATGGTGCCGATCAAAGTTCCCGTAGAAGTGTAGAATCTTCCCAGAACATCAACAGTTACCATTCTGTATGTAATGAGTGAATCGTTCCGGAATACTGTACGGTCATATTCTTCTGGGGCATTTATTTCCAATGCAAGAAATATGTCAAGATTTTCTTCTGAAGCGATGGTCTGCAAACGATTGATCAGTGAATCAGGAGAAACGTTAAGATAAGCAGCAGAATCAAGATCAGAAACCTCGAAACGCCCGCTTCTGATGAGTTCTGCCCTTACTGATTCAAGAATGATATTGTCTGGAGCAAAATCATCAGTATCGATAGAAACGACACCGATTCTGGGTAGTGCGGCTGAACCGATTCCCGCCAGGAATAAAACAATCACTGAAATGACTGATTTGTGAAAGCGCATTCTGTTTCTCCTTACTCATTCTCGCAAGCAGGTGTACTGTTAATATTTACAAAGTATTCGCATATACTGTCCCGTTGAATTATCAGCGTTGTGTCTCTGAATATAAATGGAATATACAAATACCAACTGGGAATGAGCGAATCAAGAAGTAATGCTGTCATACTGTCGGGTTCACCATTAATATCGAAGACAAGCTCGACACTGAAAAGCTTCGCTGAATCCCGCCACAGGAATGAAGCTTCATCAGCAGGTATTATGCCGTCACCGGTCTTAATCAAGACAATCTCCTCGGTTACGTCTTCTGTGGACGAAGCGGCGACTGTAGATACCGTTGTGAGTCCCGTTGTATCCATATCCAGAGACAGCACAGTTTCTACTTCTGATTCTTCCTGATGAATCTCACCGCAGGCAGACTCCGGTGGAGAAATCGCTCCATCGTCTAAAATTCGATCATCATGAAACATGATTTCTTCAGTTTCCTCAAGGGCTCCTTCTTCATAACAGTAATCGCTTTGTAATACTCCTCCGCTGCCCCTCGCAGTAACATTGAGGGATTCCGATACCTCGTCAAAGGATGCAAATGCTCCAAGCAATACCTCGCCTCCCTGAGCGGTTCCGGAAGCACCAGCCTGCATTTCAGCACCACCTCCTGAAACTGCTCCGGATATCTCTCTATCGGCATCCGATCCGTACCCGGTACCTGATATTCTTGAATGAGTATCGGTTTCCACGGATATGTAAGAGGATTGAATAGGCTGAGTTTCCAATTGTGTTTCAGACATTACCAGATCAATACAGGATTCAGCCTCAGAACCATCCTGAGAAAAAGCCTGAGAAAAAGAATCTTCCGTCTGTCCTGCAATTCCCCTGTGTTCTTCTGATTCGTACATGGAATAGACGGAAGTAATCTCTATGGATGGTTTATCGGAAAAAATTAATTTCACTCCAAGGAGAACAGCTGCAATGCTGGCAGCAATGGGAACAACTGTCCACCATTTCCGGCTCGAATGATGATTTATCTTATCGAACAGCTGCTGTTCGATTTCCCTGAATCGGTCATCACTCGGAGATCTGAAGCTGTCTCGCCATGTAGTTTCAATATGCTCCTGAGATTCTATAATTCTCCTGCAGACACGACACGATTCAACGTGCTCGGTTACCTCTTTCAGCTGGTCCTCAGGTAATTCACCATCCAGCATCAACATTAAAATCTCAAAATCAGGGCATTTCATTCCCATTCCCCCAGCATTGAACCGACTTCTTCTCTTACTTTCCCTCTCGCTCTGTTCAACCTTGACATGACTGTACCCAGCGCAATACCGAGGCTTTCTGCTATCTCTGAATAACTGAGCTGCTGGTCAACCCGGAGCACAAATACCGCTTTCAGTGCAGGAGTAAGCTTCTCAACAGCCTTCTTAACTGAACTTAGAAGCTGGTCTCTTGCAGCCCTGTCATCCAGATCATCCTGAACGATCTGCTGTCCTTCCGCGCTGAATCCTTCGTCAAAACACACTTCTCGTCTTCTCATTCTTTTCTGCGAGTAATTAATCGCAAGATTAGTGGTAATTCTGTATATCCAGGTAAAGAATCTGTATTTCGTATCGAATCTATCCATTGCCTGCATGGCCCTGATGAACGCATCCTGCGTGATGTCCCAGGCTTCATCATCACTGCCGCACATCCGTCTTGCCACCCTGAAAACTCTTTTCTCGTACTTTCTGAATAATTCCCCGAATGCTTCTCTGTCCCCATTTTTTGCCTTCCTTAGCAATTCAAGATCAGGATTGGTCTCCTCGCATGCAATCATAAGTAATACACTCAGGAGCATTCCTTATTCCCTTTCAGAACCGAAAAAAGACCGCTGCCCCGATACCGGTCTCTTTCTCGAATTCCTCATTCTCACTGTCGAATGAATAGAGATAGGCATCTACATAAGCATCGAGCATACCGAAAAGCCAGGCTGCGGAAGTGTACCATATCAGATCAAGCCTTCGTTGACTGTGTACTTCATAAGCATGTTCATTACCGGAACACCTGGCGTCCTCAGACGCCAGGTGTTCGACTATCAACCATGAAAGCAATCCCAGCTCAACTGAACCGAACAGAAGGCCCTTAATCGGCTTATCATTGTAAAACTGCCCCCACCCCGGGAGTACAGCTGAACGGAGGAGAGCCCCCGCAGGATTCTTATTTACAATAAGTGCAATATCATGATGTTGATTATCAGTTTCTAATGATTCAGGAATAGTCTCATCGAAGCTTTCACTCTGATTATCTGTTGTCAGCTCATCCTCACCCGCATCACTCAATCCTGTGTAGGACAGGATGACCGTCATCAATATCGGCAGCAGGCTGGTCAGCTGATAACTCCTCTGTTGCTTGACAGTATGAAATCAGCGAGTTTGCGCGAGTCATCCGACAGCTCTGTATTATCCATCAGTTCCCTGGCTTTAGCGGTTAGAACACCATCGGAGCGGAACAGGTATCTGAATACAGTATCCAGATCATCAAGTCTATCTGTACTGAAACCTTTTCGGCGAAGTCCTACACGATTAAGCGCCAATACCCGCAACGGGTACCCTCCTGCAAGCACGTACGGCGGGACATCCCTGCTTACTCTGTATCCTCCTCCGATCATTGCGTGCTCACCTATTCTGACAAACTGATGAATGGGTACAACGCCTCCGATTGTTACATCGCTGCCGATCTGCACATGACCAGCCATGTTGACAGCGTTCGCAAGAATTACTCTGTCTCCGATTTCACAATCATGAGCAATATGGACGTAAGCCATTATCAAACAATCTGATCCAATAATAGTCCGCCCGGAATCAACTGTTCCCCTGTTGATATTCGCAAACTCGCGAATGACAGTTCGTGAACCGATAATCACTTCGGTTCTCTCGTTGTTGTATTTCAGATCCTGAGGATCCGTACCTATGACGGCTGAAGGACCTATGCTGACGGAATCTCCAATAACGGCGGGACCCATAAGGCATACATGTGCGGCAACCCTCACACCGCTTCCAAATTTAACATCATGCCCTATTACTGAGTATGGACCTATGGAAGCATCAGAGGGAATGTCCGATTCGATGACAGCAGTAGAGTGTATCATTTCTTCTTAACCAGCATTGCCATCAGAATTGCTTCCACCACAATCTTTCCATCAACCTTGGCTATACCCTTCATCCTGCACATCGGACCTCTGCGCTGTATCATTTCCAGATCGAAAACGATCTGATCACCGGGTTTAACCGGATTTCTGAATCGTGCTTTATCAAGCCCGGTGAAGTAAACGAGCCAGTTAGCCGGGTTATCAACCGAATTGAAGAGCATCAGTCCGCCAACCTGCCCCATTGCTTCAACCACAAGTACTCCAGGCATGATGGCAGCTCCGGGGAAATGCCCCTGAAAGAACGGCTCGTTAATGGAGACGTTCTTAATTCCCACGATTCGTTTATCCGGTTCGACTTTAATAATCCTGTCCACCAGAAGGAAGGGATATCTGTGAGGAAGAAGCTCCATGATATCTTCAATACTCCATGGTTTGTCAGTGAGATGTGTACTGTCCAAAGTTTTTATATGACTCTCTTCTATCTTCTTGATGAATTGAACATTCGAAGCATGGCCGGATTTCACTGAAATAACGTGGCCGTGCAGCCTTGCGCCAAGGAGAGATAGATCACCTATGAGATCAAGTATCTTGTGACGGACAAATTCGTCAGGAAATCTGAGTGGTTCATCGTTCAGAATACCATCATCACCAATAACTACAGCGTTTTTCAGAGTTCCTCCCTTTATCAGGTTCTTCTCCTGGAGGTGTTTGACATCGTCGTACAGACAGAATGTTCTTGCTGGAGCGATTTCATTCTTGAAGGTTTCTGAATTCACATCAAGGGAAAGATACTGAGTACCAAGAACAGGATGATCGTAATCGATGGTAAAGCTGATTTTTAGACCGTCATATGGCACAACTGTGAGATTTGCTCCGAAAGCATCAATACTGATAGGTCTATCGATATTTATCAACTTGCGGGGTTTGTCCGGAAACTCTTTGATGCCGGCCTTTTCAAGAACTGTGATGTAGCTTCTAACCGAACCGTCAATTGGTTCGGGTGGCTCATCCGAATCAAGTTCAAGCACAGCATTATCTATGCCCATGCCGTATAAGACTGAAAGAACATGCTCAACCGTATGGACTTCATAGTAATCCTGTCCGAGAGTCGTTCTTCTGGATTGTTCTTCCACCTGTCTGACATTCTCAGGACATACTTTTATACACGGTCTGCTCCGGATATCAGTTCTTACAAATACAATCCCGGTATCAGCCGGAGCCGGTTTGAATGTTATTGAGGTCTCCTTGCCGAGATGGAGACCAATTCCTTTGTATACTGCTGGTTTTTTTAGAGTAGTCTGGAAATGGCTCATCTGTTATCCTCTTCTGTATTGTTAAAGTTCTGCATGAAGTCGATTACTTTTCTTCTAAAATCAGGTAGATCAGCAAGAGCGGCACTCATACGCAAAGCCCTGTCGTGAGGTCTAGCTGGATATCCAGATACGGTAGTACCAGCTGGAACATCTCGTGAAACCCCTGCCTGTGCCGCAATAACAGCACCATCCCCAATACTGATATGCCCTGTGATACCTGCCTGTCCTCCAAACACAACCCCTGATCCTATTGCCGTACTGCCGGCAATTCCGGTCTGGGCTGCCAGGAGGCACCCGGAACCAATAGTAACATTATGAGCGATATGAATCAGATTGTCTAGTTTCGTATTATTCCCGATAACAGTACTGCCGACCACAGCTCTGTCTATTGCACATCCTGCACCAATTTCGACATCGTCTTCAATAACGACATTCCCGGTCTGAGGAACCTTGAGATGGCCGTCAGGATCGGGAACAAATCCGAATCCATCTGAACCTATTACTGTACCGGAGTGGATGATCACTCTGTTGCCAATAACAGAAGCATGATAAATCATAACTCCTGGATGAATCGTGCATTCCTCTCCAATGCGAACTCCAGGGCCTATGATAGTTCCCGCGCCGATTGAAGAACATCTGCCTATGACTGCTTCAGTATCAATAACAGCATTCGGGCCAACTGATACATCAGAAGCAAGGGACACTTCGGGATGTACTACGGCGCTCGGGTGAACTCCGTCAAATCCGGAAGCAATTGTTTTACTGAAAATAATCAATGCCTTTCTGAAGGCATGATATGCTTTATCAACCAGTATGATGTTTCTGGACGATGATTCAATACGTTCGCCAGTAATAACTGCCAGAGCATTGGTACTCTTCAGGTGGCTTTTGTATAGAGGATTACCGTAGTAACATACCTGGTCAGAAAGAGCGTCCTGAATCGTTGAAACCCCCGATACCTGTTCATCCGCATCCGGACCTTCAAGATGCCCTCCAAGCTTTTCCACAAGAGTGGAAAGCTTCATTTCAGTTATCGCCCCTTACTGAGAGTTTTTCCAGAACAGCATCTGTTATATCCAGTGCATTCTCAACGAAAATAACTACACCTGCCGAAGTGTCGAATACAATATCATATCCTTCTTCCCTGCTGATTTCCTGCACAGCTTCATTGATATTTGCGACAATCGGAGAGACAAGCTCTTCATTCCGGGATTCTACAAGTCCACCCGGTCCGAATATGTATTCGAGGAATTCCTGAAGTTCAACAGATTTCTCCTCGAGAAGAGCTTCCCGGGAGCGTCTACGTTCAGGGCTCATGACCATTGTATAGTCAAGATCGGTCTGAATAGCGTCAATCTCATCCTGAAGGGAATCGGCATGCGCTTCCCACTCTTCGATCTCTGTTTCAAGCAGTTCTTTCGCGTCAGATACTTCTCCCATTGTATTGAATATTCTGTCCGAATCAATGACTGCGATTGTCTGCGAAAAGATCACGTACGCAATAGTCAACAGAATCAATGGTAATAATTTCATAAAAAAGCTCCTCTAATAAGTAAACGGATTAAGGAATATTCACGAATCCGCAAGATAGAGCAAACTGAACTTGATCAGGATTAATCGTGATCAGGATCAGAAGGTCGTGCCAAACTGGAAGTGTGGCTCCCAGCCTTTGTCAGGGCCATCAAAACCATATGCGTAATCAAATCCCATTATTCCAAGCATAGGAACCTCAATTCTGACACCAATTCCAGCACCCCTGTTAAGATCCGAGAAATCGCTGGATGACCAGGAGTTCCATGTGTTTCCAGCATCAGCAAATATGGACAGCTGCAGTTGATCGATGACTCTGTATCTATACTCCGCGCTGAGAATGAGCATTGATCTTCCACCTACAGTCTCAAACCCTTCAACAGCACCTATGGAGCGTGAACCATATCCTCTCACTCCATAAAATCCTGTTCCACCGAGCTCGAACAGCTCATATGCAGGAGGTTCTACTCCGGCAAGAGAAGTAATGATTCCTGCTCGAGTTCTCAGGAAGAAAATGAACTTCCAGAATGAAGGAACATACCAGCTTGAATCCAACAGATACTTCTGGAAACCGATATCTCCACCAATCGCACCGCCTGCGAACTCAGCAGTCAAACTGTTCAGAGATCCATTTGATGCAAAAACCTGTCTGTCCCGACTGTCTCTTGTGAAATTCAATCGAACACTGCTGGTCCATCTGGGCCAGTTCTCATCTCGAAGAGAGTAGTAATAACTTGTTGAATCAGTTGTTATGTCGAAGACATCAACTTTTTCAAGAACGTACTTTATCGATGCTGAAGAGTAATCGATCCATGGCAGCGGGCGTCCCACAATAACAGCACCACCTGTTCTCCGCCTGTCGTATTCTGTTCTGTTGTCCGTTGTGTGGAACAGCTCACCGCCAAGAGAGAGAGGTGTATCCATAAACCATGGTTCTGTGAATGTGACATGAATATCCTGTCTTTTCTTTGAGAACTGGTAATTCAGCGTTAGGTCCTGTCCACGTCCGAAAAGGTTGGTTTCTCCCAGTTCAACGAATCCGCTGAAGCCGTCACTGCCTCCGTATGCTGCCCCAATTCCCGCTTTCCCGGTCGTTTTCTCCTCGACACTGATTACAAGGTCAACGTCTGGAGAATTATCTATATATTGGAAATCAACATTTACATTACTGAAATAGTTCGTGTAGAAAATATTCCTGTAACTTCTCATCAGTGCGGATCTCTGGAACATATCGCCCGGATAGACAATCAGTTCTCTTCTGATAACATTGTCCAGTGTTCTTGTATTTCCTGTGATATCCACTCTGCGAATATGGGCCCTCTCACCCTCCTGTATAAGGAAAGAGATATCAAGTGAATTCAGCTGTTCACCTTCCGTGATGACAGGCTCTATTCCAGCGTAGAAGTATCCTCTCTCCTGGTAGACCTCATACAGGGTGAAAAGAGAAAAATCCAGCTTCTCCTGATTGTACTCATCACCGTTTTTTATATCAAGTACGGAAACAAGGACTGTATCGGAAAAGGCTTCATTACCCGTAAATGACACATCACCGAATGTGAAGAAATCTCCTTCTTCAATAGTGATCTCAAATCTAAGATGACGTCCGTCTTCCAGCATGGATCGATGCACATCCAGAATCTTTGCATCAGGATATCCATGATTCTGGTAGTAGATTATTACTGTATCAAGATCTGCCTCAAAGTCACTTTCCCTGAATCTTCCTGATCTCCAGAATGAGTCCTGTCTCGTGTCCATCTGTCCTCGAAGCTTTGAATCATTAAACACGGTATTCCCGAAGAAATCAATTTCCCCTACTCTTATATCAGGGCCCTCATCGCACTCGAACAGCAGGACACTCCTGTTGCCCGTGTCAGGATCAAGCCATCTAGAATTGACGGTTGCCTCATGCCTGTGTTTTTCCGCATAGAAATGCAAAATTATCATCCGCGCTCTCTCAACCTGCCCTGGAGAGACGGTCTGACCGGGGAAAAAAGAAAGGGAATCAAGTACATCATTTTCTTTCAAATGACCGGGATTGCTGAATTCGATTGCACTGAGCAACCTGTTCTCATAAACCATGATCAGTATATCAGCATAACCACCAACCGTATCAGCCTGAATTTCAATACTGCCGAAATACCCGAGATTGAACAGATCTAAAGTTCCGCGCTGAATAGATCTGCCCGTAAAAGCGTCTCCTGGATTGAGTCCGAAAACACGTAATATCAGGCTGTCACTAACAAAGGAGTTGCCGGTCACATCTATTGATCCCACTTCAAGAGCGACCGATACTGATGTAAGGGCAACAAGAAGAATTATGAAGTTATATCTCAATTCTCGACTCTCCCATGTATTGTTTTCATGTTGATTTCTTCCGTACTTCGGGATTCAGGAACCATGAACAGAATCTTATTCTCTTCTCTTACTGCAAGCACTGAATCACCCGAAGAAAATTCGTTTCTGAGTATCGCATCAGTCAGAGGATCTTCCAGGAGCCTTCTTATTGTTTTTCTGATATGCCTGGCGCCTGCTTCAGGGTCGTAGCCGGCTTCAGTTATCAGAGTTATTGCTTCAGGCGAAAGTGAAAGTGAGATGCCCAGTTCAGAAAGCCTCTCTTCAACAGCACACATCTGAAGATTCACAATCTGTTCCATGTCGGTGAATTCCAGCGGGTTGAACACGATAATCTCATCAAGCCTGTTAAGGAATTCCGGATTGAAACGATTTCTGAGAGCATCAAGAACAATATCATCCATCCGTTCGGTTTCTGTATCTTTATCATCGGATGAAAATCCCAGCCTTCTTCCTGAAACGAGATCACGGGAGGCGATATTGCTTGTCATAATCAACAGCGTATTGGTGAAATCAATCTCTCTTCCGTAATTATCAGTCATGCGGCCGTAATCCATAACCTGAAGCAGCATATTATACAGATCTGTATGTGCTTTCTCTATCTCATCAAGAAGTACTATGGAATAGGGTCTTCGCCGGACTTTTTCGGTCAGTTGTCCGCCCTCATCATATCCGACATAACCTGGAGGAGCTCCTACAAGCCTTGAACCGGCGAAGCTTTCCTGGAATTCTGACATATCAATTCTGATTAGTGCGGACGGATCTCCAAAAACCATTTCAGCCAGAATCCTTGCTGTTTCAGTTTTGCCGACACCGGAAGGACCCAGAAACAGGAAAGTTCCGGCAGGTCTGTCTATGTCCCTCAGCCCTACACGACTCCGTCTTATCGCTCCGCATATTGTAGCGATCGCTTCTGACTGGCCCACAATCTTCAGAGAAAGGCGCTCCTCAAGATCAAGCAGCCCCACAGTCTCGCTTTTACCAACCCTGCTGACTGGAATACCTGTCATGTCGGAAACTACTTCAGCAACCTGATCTTCTGAAACTGGTGTGATCTTGATCTCAGAGAGCCATGCTGATCGAGTTTCAGCAAGTTTCTGTTCGAGTGACTCCATCTGTTCCCGGAGTAAAAGCACAGTTTCAAAATCATCCTTCTGGGATGCTTCCTGTTTTCGATTCCTGATGTCAGCCAGTTCACCCATGATATCCTGTATGTAATGCGGTATCTTATAATGGAATACTCTGTTCTTAGAACCTGCTTCATCCATTACATCGATGGCCTTATCCGGAAGAAATCGTCCGCTTATGTATCTTGCGGCAAGCCTTGCACACGCCTGAATAGCCTCATCAGTATATGTAGTTCCGTGATGTTCCTCGTACCTGTTCCTGAGACCTTCCAATATCTCAATGGTTTCAGATACTCCGGGCGGATTTACAGAAACAGGCTGGAAACGTCTTTCAAGAGCTCCATCCTTCTCAATACGTTTCCTGTATTCGTCAAGTGTGGTTGCTCCAATGCACTGGAGTTCACCTCTTGCCAGAGCCGGTTTCAGGAGATTAGCTGCATCAAGCGCACCTTCAGCTGCACCTGCTCCAACCAGAACATGCACCTCATCGATAAAGAGAATGATATCTCCGGATTCAACAACTTCATTCAGCAGTTTCTTCATCCTCTGCTCAAACTGGCCCCGATACTTCGTCCCGGCTACAACGGCTGCCATATCAAGAGCAAGAACACGTTTTCCGGCAAGCAGATCAGGTGTTTTTCCGGATGCGATCAATCCGGCAAGACCTTCTACGATAGCTGTCTTCCCGACACCGGGTTCACCAATAAGGATTGGATTGGATTTTTTTCTTCTGCACAGAACCTGCATGATTCTGTTTATCTGCTGTTCTCTGCCTATAACAGGATCAAGATTACCTTCTCGAGCCATTTTTGTCAGATCTCTGCAGAAGTAATCAATTCCCGGTATTTCCTGAATCTGTTTTTGTTTTAAATCACTATCGGATTCAATATGCAAGGGGAGTTCGGCGGCTGCATCTTCTGCGGCCTTCAGAAATACGCCCTTCTCTCGAAGTATACTGGAAGCCTGACAGTTCCCTACAGATAATAAACCAAGGAGAATATGATGTGTACCTGTAGCAGGCGCGCCGCTGCTGGCAGCCTTTCTCACCGCTTCGTGTCTGACCAGCCTGGCCTTGGTCGTCCATCCAATCTCTCTGAGATTTATTTCATTTGCAACAGGGCGATGCATCAGGTTTTCAAGACGGGTTCTTAGTACTCCGATTCTTACACCCAGTTCGTGAAGTATGATGAGCGCTGCTGAACCTCTTACAGAAATCAGACCGAATAGAATGTGTTCCGAGGTAACTTTGCTCTGTCCGGCCTTCTCAGCTTCCTTTACCGATATTTCAAGAGCGGCTCTTGCTTTTTCGGTCAGATTTTCCGACACTTACCCCTCCTCATGAAATTTCATGGGTTCCAAAAACAGATCTATCCAGCTTACTTGCTATTGTTCCTTTCAATATAAAGATAACCCTGATGGAAAAACTCTGCAATCTTATCAAACCAGAATTCCATCCTCCAGAGTCAATTTTCTGTGAGCCCTGTCAGCAAGTTCAGTACTGTGAGTAGCAATAATAAATGCCTGATTCCTTTTTTCGGCCAGTTCCAGAATAAGGTTTTCCACCCGCATACTGTTTTCAGCGTCAAGGTTGCCCGTAGGTTCATCAGCAAGGACAACTGAAGGAGATAGAATGAGTGCTCTGGCTACCGCAGCCCTCTGACGTTCTCCTCCTGAAGCTTCGGAGGGGAAATGTTCTCCTCTGTCCAAAATCCCTACTTCATCAAGTAACTGCTCAGCGACATCGAGTGCGAACCTTCTCGAATTCCCTGCGAGCATTGATGGCATAGCTACGTTCTCAAGCAGAGTAAACTCATCAAGAAGGTGATGAAATTGAAACACAAAACCAACTGCCCGGTTTCTGATCATTGCTCTTCCGGTTTCATTTACATCCCAGACATTCGTTCCGCTAACAGTTACAATACCTCTATCAGGACGGTCAAGCACCCCGCAGACATGAAGAAAAGTACTTTTCCCTGATCCACTCGGACCAACCAGCGAAACCACTTCACCTGCTTTTATTGAAAGGCAGGCGCCTCTGAGAATTGAAAGAAATGTAGCTTCAACCCCGTAGGATTTCCAGATATCCGTCGCTGACAGGACTATTTCATTACTCATACCTTACAGCCTTTGATGGAGATACCGAAAGCGCACAAACAGCTGGAATTAAAGATGCGAACAAACATGCAAACACTGTAGCTCCCCCAATACACAGAATAAGGACAGGCTGTATCTCACCCTGAAGAATATCAATCCAGTATACACTGCTCTCAAGCCTGATTGGGAATACTCTATTGATTACAAAAATCGTCATTACAGCAAAAAGAGAACCGGTCAGCGCACCGGCCAGACCTATAATTCCACCCTGCAACAAACCTGTGGATAGTACCACTCCCGGTGAAGCACCCATGGCTCGCAATACGCCTGTATCTCTCCTGTGTTCCAGTGCAATCATGTTAAGAGCACTGAGAAGATTCAACAGAGCCACGACGCTGATCAGAGCAAGCACAATTGACATACCTGTTTTTTCCAGCCCCAGAGCAGCGAACAGGTTCTTGTGCCGGGATATGAACGCATCACAGACCATGTAATTACAATCACCATCAATATAGGAAGCTCTTAGAATTGATGATACCTTCTCAGCAGTATGAAAGGGATCATATCCAGGCACTATTCCAACGCTCAACGATGTAGCAGTAATATCATCCCTGAATAGTAATGAAGCAGTTATCAGATCAGTGAAAATAATAGATGAATTGTATTCCTCAATGCCATAATTTATCACAGCATATACTCTTACAGATACGATTGTGTCGACAAGCAACCTGCCCATTGCAGAGAATTCAGTGACATCAGTAGAAGCGAGTCTGATCGAATCACCGGCGGATACTCCAAGTCTTGTCGCAAGGCTGTGCCCCAGAACTGCTCCTCTTCCCGTAATGTTCATTCCTGCGAGCCTGTCGCTTGAAACCAGATGGGGTTCAACATCCCAGTCAACGCCCCTTACGCGAATGCCGGCAACATCTCCGCTGTTCCCGGCTGCTACAACTGTTTTCTCCAGAACGGGCGATACACATGTAAGTTCATCCAGCGAATCCGCCAGGCTCTCCACAAAGATGAGATCGGCTTCCTCAACAGGGTATCCGCCCGGTGCTCTTACTTCCAGAGGAGGCTGAATAGCTGCGAGATGCTCCATAATGGTTCCGGAGAAACCATCCATGAAGGCGTGTAAAATTAACAGTGCTGCTACACCGATGGCAATACCGGCAATCGACAGAAGAGATACTGTTCTGACAAAGCCTGAATTTGATCTGCTGAGTATCTGTCTCCAGGCAATACGGAAAATCAGAGAATAATTCACTTATTCTGCCGCCGCAGGTTAGGAAAAAAGATCGTATCTCTGATCTTGCTGGTTCCGGTTAAAAGCATAACGAGACGATCAATACCAATTCCCATTCCACCGGCTGGAGGCATTCCGATTTCCAGTGCGTAAAGGAATTCTTCATCAACCGAACCGTCCCGATGAACACTGGCCTCAGACTGTTCCTCAAGAATTTCTCTCTGAAGTACCGGATTGTTCTGCTCACTGAAAGCATTCGCAAGTTCCAGTCCCAGCACAAAGGCTTCAAATCTTTCAGTCACACCGGGTGAACCTGGTTTCCCCTTCGCAAGAGGTGACAGAGCTTCCGGATAATCAATAACAAAAGTGGGCTGCTCGATTCTGTCAGCCACATAGAAATCAAAAAGCTTGTCAAGAAGCGTGATTCTGTCCTTTGCATTCGTGGAGATACCATTCTTCCGGACGAGTGTTTCAAGATCTTCCGGTTCCCAGGAAAAGAGATCCTCTCCACTAGCCTTCTTCAGTGATTCAAGGAATCCGACCCTTTTGAAGGGTGGAGAAAGATGAATCAGGGTTCCCTGATATTCAATATCTGATCCGATTCCTGAAACCCCGGCAGCAGTAGCTACCATTTCCTCGAATCGAGCCATCATTATGTTGTAATCAGCATATGCCTCGTACATTTCAAGCTGTGTAAATTCAGGACTGTGCGTCCTGTCGATTCCTTCATTCCTGAAATCTTTTCCCAGTTCGTAGACTCTATCAATTCCACCTGCAAGGAGCCGCTTAAGATATAGCTCTTTGGCGATTCTCAGAAAGAATATTTCATTCATACTGCTGTAGTGTGTTTTAAATGGTTCCGCTGCTGCACCACCGTAAACAGACTGTAATACAGGAGTTTCAACTTCCAGAAAATCGTTTGAATCCAGATATGATCTCAGTGAGGATATTATCCTGCTCCTCTTTCTGAATCTATCGAGAGAATCAGGGTTTATCTGCAGATCAACGCATCTGTGCCGATAAAGAAAATCCTTGTCTGTAACCTCATCGTGAACCACTCCCTCCGAGTCAACCTTGACGACAGGAAGCTGCCTGAGACTCTTGCTCAGTATAGACAGATCAGCGCACTTGATAGTCAGTTCGCCCAATCTGGTTGTAAAGACTGACCCGTTTACCCTGATTATATCTCCGAGATCAAGAAGACCGACAACAGACCAGGTTTTCTCGTCAAGAACATTACTGTTCAGATAAAGTTGAATGGAACCTGTGCTGTCGCGAAGGTCAACAAAGACTGTCTTACCATGTTCTCTTTTCCCTGTGATCCTACCTGTAACGAATACATTTTCCTCTGTCTCTCCTTTATCTCTAACTTCCTTTATGGAAAGCGATTCCGGGCTTCTTGGAGGAAAGGGATCAATCGAAAATTCAGTTCGCAGTTTTTCAAGCTTGCTTCTTCTCAGATTCTGCTGCTCATCACTCATAATTACTGACCGCTCTTTCTGAGATATTCCTCAATGAACTCCTGTATTTCACCTGAGAGGATACTATCAATATTCGACGTTTCCATACCGGTTCTGTGATCCTTCACCATTTTATAGGGATGCATCACATAGGATCTTATCTGATTACCCCAGGAAACAGCCTTTTTTGTTTTTTCAATTTCCGCTTTCTCTTGCCGGCGTTTTTCCTGTTCAAGTTCGTACAGGCGAGCCCGGAGAATTCTTCTTGCCACTTCTCTGTTCCTGAATTGAGATCGCTGATTCTGGCACATGACAGCGATTCCGGTCGGAATATGCGTCATTCTCACAGCTGAATCAGTTTTATTAACGTGCTGACCGCCTGCTCCGCTCGCCCTGAAAGTATCTACTCTTATTTCATCATCATTAAGTTCAATCTCAATTGTATCATCAAGATCAGGGAGCGGAAAAATAGAAGCAAAACTGGTGTGTCGACGATGGTTTTGATCGAAGGGCGATTTCCTCACCAGCCTGTGGATTCCGCCTTCGGCACTAAGATATCCGTAAGCCCATGGTCCTTTTATTGACAGGACCGCTTCTCTGATTCCTCCCTCTACGCCACCCTCGCTCATACTCAGTATATCAACATTAAATCCCTGTTTCTCAGCCCAGTAAATGTACATTTTCATAAGCATTTCAGCCCAGTCCTGACTATCCTGTCCACCGGCACCGGACCGGATCGTCAGTATTGCATCATTCCTGTCGTTAGGACCTGACAGCATCTGCATGAAATCAAGACGGTTCAGTTTGCCATTCACCCATGCCAGATTAACTGAGCATTCCCGTTCGAGCTCTTCATCAGGATCATTTGAAAGCAGTTCAACTGCAATCTCCACATTCTCAAGTTTGCTCTCTACTTCCTGAATAGGATTGATCCGGGTCTGGATCTGCTTATGCTCATTTATGATCTTAAGAGCAGCTTCCCTGCTTTCCCAGAATCCAGGTTCAGCCATGGTTGTGTTTAGTTTTTTATCACTGGAAACAAGCTTCGGGAAGTCAAAGACACTCCTTGAGCCTGGTGAGTCTCTCAAATGCTTTTTTGTAAACTGAGCGTAAATCTTCGACTGTCATCTTAACCTCTCATAAATTATTAACCGCAGTGTTTCTACAAATCATCGGAATATAAGGCTTTTCTATCTTTATTACTAAGCCTTACCGCTAAGGTTGACCCGCAGGCAATACAGAATTATTCTGAGGACTTCTTCAGGAGGTTTGATGCTTTCAGATATATCGGGTTACGTGCTGGAACTGCGTGAAGCTTTCAGCACACATATTGTATTCGGAGTCGGAATTCTTCTCATGGGCAGCTATTTCATGGGAAGACTTGCGGAAAAAGTGCGGCTTCCGGCTATCACCGGTTTTATACTTGCAGGCCTTCTTCTTGGTCCTTCATGTATCGGTCTTGTTCATGAAAACCTTGACGAAACCCTTGCTTCGATAACCGAGATTGCCCTGGCGCTTATCGCCCTGGTGATTGGAAGTGAGTTCAGTCTGAAAAAACTCAGAACCATCGGCAGACCGGTGGTCATCATTACTCTCTTCCAGCTTTTCGGGGCATTCATACTTGTTACGGCCGGTCTCGTTATTGCGGGAATGAGGCTGGAATTCGCGGCAATTCTTGGAGCCATAGCATCGGCAACGGCACCCGCTGCAACTGTCGCGATTATAAGAGAACTTAAGGCAAGGGGACCGTTTGTGGACTACCTTTACGGAGTCGTTGCTCTTGATGACGCAGGATGCGTACTGCTCTTTGCAGCTGTTACGGCTATTGCCTGTAATTCCCTGGGATCAGCATCCAGCTTTGTTCATTCGGTTTTTCATGCTTTCATTGAAATTTTCTCATCACTTGCACTAGGAGCATTAACAGGATGGCTCCTGCATCTCCTTACCCGAAAAAGAAGAAGATCCAACGAAATCCTGATAATATTACTCGGTGTCATACTCATTCTTTCAGCGGTCTGTAACGGTTTCCATCTCAGCGCACTTCTTGCAAGTATGACCGCTGGAGCTGTCATGGCGAATCTGTCAAGGAAAACCCACCGGATAATAAATACTCTCGACTCGATCTCTCCCCCCTTGTATGCAGCCTTTTTTGCGATTGCCGGAACTGAACTGAATATGTCCGTCATGACCTCGCCTCATATCCTGCTCATGGGTGGGATTTTCGTTCTGGCCAGGGCTGCGGGAAAGATTGCGGGAGTACATATTGGAGCATCTGCAGCTCATTCGGATCCTCTGATTAAGAAATACCTTGGATACGGAATGCTTCCTCAGGCAGGAGTAGCCATTGGTCTTGTACTCTTTCTTGATACGATGCCCTATTTCGCGCTTAATCGAGAAATTACCGCAACTTTAATAAACATAGTACTGTTTTCTGTACTCGTTAATGAACTTACCGGACCGCCGCTTTCAAGATATTCTGTGGTGCGCGGTGCCAAATTGGAGTAACAATGGATATTTCCAGATACCTTTCACCGGAATCCTGCACAATAGAACTCGAGGGGAAAACAAAGGAAGAAGTTATCAAAAGCCTTGCCGAACTTATTGAAAAATCCTCAAGTGCTTCTGGCGTCGATCTTGAAGATATCGAGCAGGGTCTTCTGGAAAGAGAGAAAATGGGATCCACAGGTTTCGGCAGGGGAATCGCTATTCCACACTGCAAGGTGAAAGGCATGAAGGATTTCGCACTGGCCCTTGGTATTTCAAACAGGGGTGTGCCGTTCGATGCTATGGACAAAAGAAGTGTGCACGTATTCTGTGCTATAGTAGGCCCGCCTGAATATCCGGAAATGCATCTGAGGCTCCTTGCGGCAGCCAGCAGAGTACTTGGAGCAGGTAAATCCAGATACGAACTGCTGAGCAGTTCAACCTCATATGCCCTCAGTGAAGCCTTCCTTTATCATGCTGCTCCGGCAACTGCCATTGATTCATGCAAAGATAAAACTTTTAACCGGCTTATGCTTATAACTGTCCAGGAGGACGAAATCTACAACGATATAATCGAACTCTTCCTGGAAATGGGTCTTCCAGGGGCTATAACCCACGAGGGAAACCTCATGAGTCAAATCCTTTCCGGAGCGCCTGTTTTTGCGGGATTTCTTGATGTTCTCGGCAGTTCCCAGCCTGAACCCAGAACCATTCTCGCACTCGTTCCCGCTGATACCCTTGATGAGATGATAGCTTCAATCGAGGAGATTACCGGAGATTTGGAGAATCACCGGGGAGCCTGCATTATAGTGCTGTCGCCTGACATAGTAAGAGGATCACTGGAAACGATATAAATTCAGTTAATGAACTGATGGGAAGTGAAATCATGGCCAATTTGTCACAAAAAATGGATGACCTTTTCGGAAGAATAAGGGAGAATAATTTATGGAGACAGAGGAAATGCGTTAATCTCATTCCCTCTGAGAATACTGCCAGCCCTCTTGTTAAGATTTGTGAAATATGCGATCCGGCCGGTAGATACGCTGAGCATAAAAGGATGAAGGGCAGGGATGTATATTTCTATCACGGAACCGATTTCATCAGAAGAATAGAGCAAGAGGTAGGAGAAGCGATAAAGGAGTATTTCCAGTGTTCGGAAGCTGAATTACGAACGATAAGCGGACAGATGGCTAATGAAGTCATATTCGCGGGAGTTACCAAATTCGTGAACCGCTCCACTCCCGAAGGTGAATTCAGAAAGCTCCGAGCTGTCATGAACAACAATCTGGGTCTGGGAGGTCACCTCTCCAGTCAACCATTCGGAGCGCTTTTCAATTTTGTCGATATTGATCCTGATACAGGCAAGGAGAACTGTATCAATTTCCCTGTGATGGAAAGCAATCCATACAGGATCGATATACCGAAGATGCTCGAAACAGTCCGTCGAGTCCGTCCTGAACTTGTTATTTTCGGAAAAAGCATGTTCCTCTATCCAGAACCGGTCAAAGAACTGGCTGACGAGGTGGCCAACTGGGAAGACAAACCGGTTATAATGTATGATATGGCTCATGTACTCGGAATCTATGGAGCATTCCAGGCTCCACTGGCGGACGGCGCGGATGTTGTTACAGGATCCACTCACAAAACATTCTTCGGACCGCAGCGTGGTGTAGTAGTCAGCAACATGGCAAAGAAAACCCCTCTTCGGAAACTCTGGCTGGATATTACAAGCAGAGCTTTTCCGGGCAGTACGAGCAACCATCATCTTGCCACTCTTCTGGGTCTTCTAGTTGCGACAACGGAAATGAACGAGTTCAAGGATGAATATCAGAACAGGATTCTATCGAACGCAAGAGCCTTCGCGAAACACCTTTCGGATAACGGGCTAATGGTTGAGGGTGATCCCGCTGACGGATATACGCATACGCATCAGGTTGTAATCCGGGTGTCGGAACACGGAGAAGGCTCAGAAATTGCAGACCGCCTTCAGGCCAATAACATCATAGTCAATTACCAGGCACTTCCCGACGATGAAACTTTCCTTTTCTCAAGCGGTATCCGGACCGGTGTCTCAGAAATGACCAGATACGGAATGGATGAAGATGATTTCGGCACCCTGGCGGAACTCATGGCCAGGATAATATTAAAGAACGAAGATGTCGCTGATGAAGTGGCCGATTTCAGGAATAGATACACGGTAATGCGTTACACACTACCGCTTGAAGAAAGCATCAGGCTTGCTTCCAGTGCCCTTGAATCAGCGTTCCCGACGGGAGAGTATGCAAAACTCTTCGCCGACAACCTCAGAGGGTCGGGCCTCATTACTTAGCATTCTTAACATTTGGGGTCGGACCTCAATTCTTAGCATTTTGTATTCTTTCGTAAGTACCCCTTGCATCATTGATTATTTTCGCGTACCATATAGATATGACAAGGCAATTAAGAACTGAATTTCCCGGTGCTCTATATCATGTCTACTCCAGAGGTACTGGCAAGAAGTCAATATTCCTGGAAGACGCAGATAGATGGAAGTTCCTGAACACCCTTAACAAGGTAATCAAACAATACAATTACCTCTGTCATGGATACTGCATTATGAGTACTCACTACCATCTTATCCTTGAAACCCCCGATGGTAATATTTCTCGTGGAATGCATCTGCTGCATTCAACATATGCACAGTACTTCAATAAGAGGCACGACTTTGTCGGACATGTATTCCAGGGAAGATATCACTCTATTCTGGTTCAACGTGAATTATACCTGCTTGAGCTATGCAGATACATTGTCCTTAATCCCTTGAGAGCAGGATTGGTCAAACATCCAGGTGAGTACAAATGGAGCAGCTTTAATGAGATGACCGGAATTATCAAGCAAGAAGATAGCATCCTTGCAACAGATTGGGTTCTCTCGCACTTCGGAACAGAACCGGATGAATCAAGAAAGAACTACATACAGTTCATTCTGGAAGGTAAAGACAAACCATCACCATTCTCTAATGCTGTCGGTAGAACCTTCCTTGGAAATAAGGAATTCCTATCATCATTGGAAAGCGTTTTGAAACCTGTCATTAATAAGAAGGGGATTCCACGCGAACAGCGTTATGCTTATCGGCCAACACTTTCCGACCTTTTTGAACATTCAGAATACTTTACCAAAGAATTCAGGAATAAAGTCATCTTTCATGCATATTCAACCTTCGGTTACCGGCAGGTGGATATTGCAGAACAAATTAATCTTCATGAGATAACTGTAAACAGGATCATCAAAGAAGAACGCTCGAGACTCAAAATTGAGCATTCCAGCCTGACCCCAAATGTTAAGAATGTTAAGTTTTAAGGCCCGACCCTTTAGTACATGTTGTCTTCGATACTCAGTTCATCAAAATCAGGGTTCTCATTCCAGGAGAACATTACCCAGCGTTCCAGTATCGGGAAGTAGGGTGGCCGGACTCCTGTAAGCCCCTCATCATATGTAATATACAGTTCATAACCCATATTCGCAGTTCCAAGCCTTCCAACCCTTGCCTCGAGCAGGCCTCCGAGTAAACTGAAATACTTCCTGTCCATGGGGTAGAACATGCTTTCCGCACGGAGTTCTCCGGATGGAGTTGCAAGAAATGCTTTTACGCTTAAACTCTGATTCGTATTTATGTTCCAGGGATATAACCAGTCCGAACTTCCATTCAGTGTCGGATCCGTGGCAATGATAATATCCCTCAGTGAGACTATCCCCAGCGGCCCTCCGTTCGTGGATGTTACTGCATCGATATTGCCCGATATGTAAATGGAGCCAGTCGATATCACCGTAAGGGGTACGGTCAGCTGATTCATTGATTTTATATAGACAGGTATACCACCGTTATCAATGAAAACAAGGTTGTAATCGGAACCGAGCTGTATCATTTCGGTGGAACTGAGTTCTCCTTTTTTTATCAATATCCTGTCATCATCGAACAGTAATCTCTTCACTCCGTAAATTAGAGTTCCCTGCTCTGCGGCTTCAGAACGCAATCCGATGAAGTAGTCGTGAAGCCTTGTGAAATCGATTATCTGAGCATCGGTGTTCCATGAAGGACTGCCTCCCCGGTGGCTTGCAAATGGCTGTACCCATGTGTTGCTTCCCTCCGGATGGGGACTTTCAGAATAGCCGAATCCTGAAAAATAGAAACCTCCTTCTGTTGTAGTGGAGATTTCCCTTGCGAAAGGATCATTTGCCGAATCCGATGTGGCACTTGAAAATTCAATGGTTCCGTTACAGTGTACCGGACCGTCTATCTCCCTTCCATCCGTGAAGATACCTGCCGGAATCGATTCATCAACCAGGAAAGCGTACCTGGAAGGCGTATCGGGAACATACCTGGCAACAACAGTTTCGATCCCTTCACCCGATCTGCCTATGCTTCTTATCTCGACTCCAGGATTAGCAAATGGTCTGACCGCGAAATCGCAGGGATCTATAACCACAAATGCCCTGTCATCCACTCCCGGAAGCGATATCCATCCTGTGCTGGCATCCGGAAGAAAGAAGGGTTCAGTTCCTTCAGGGGGCATTACATCAAGAGAAAGATGATGTATTGCAAGTCTCATACCTGATTCGGCTGCAAATCGAGCACTGATCCTGTCTATGGTCCAGTTCATAGATGAGACATTTGACGCGAAAAGAACGTATACAGCTCCGACAAGAATGCTCATAACGATCATGACAATGAAAACAACAGCGAGAGCCGAACCCCTGCGGCTCCCGTTGCTGTTTCTGTTTCCTGACTGATCTATCGTTTCGGTGCTCACTTTCAGCATGTTACTGCTGATCATTATAAATGTCGCTTTCCGTCACATCCTCCTCTTCCCAGTAAGCGGTATCCCAGAGACCGGTCTGAGGGTAGAACGGAGGGTGCATGGTCATAAGTCTCGGGTCGTAGATGATGTCCGACCAATAACCATAAGTAGGGCCGCTTGGATCTGTAGTCCATCCCTCACTGTTTATTATGTAGCCCCCTACGATTCTGAGGTCAATGGCAGGAGATGGCCAGTGAGTAGGATCGGATACCTCATTCCTGAATTCACCGTCCAGCACCATTATCACAGCATCATACTCCAGACTGAATACATTGTATGTATCAATCGTATACGGTTCAAGCCAATCAGCCGAACCATCCCAGTCCGGGTCTTCAGCTACAACAAAGTCCCCGTTCTTTACGATGATGCCTAGCATGATTTTGTTATCCGGGTCAAGGAGATCCCTGTTCTTATACAGAAGCGAACCGGACATACCAAGATGACCGTTAACACCTATTGTCAGGGGTACGCTCAGACCCATAGTGTCCGGGACTGACAGGATACTTTTCAGGTAAACCGTCTCAGTTACTTCGTTATCTATCCAGACAACCGGATTGGTGAGGCTGTCGAGATCGTAAGATACAATAGGCCCACCATCAGTCTCCCGAACTAAAAGTAAGTTTTCCTTCAGAATCATCCTTGTATCGTGGGGTAGATCAAGCAGAAGTCCTCCGCTTGAAGCAGCATTGTAGGCAGACTGCCACGAAACCTCTCCAGACCCGAAAGGTATGGGGTCAACTCCAAGGGAAAAGTAGGGTTCCCCCATGAGCATTTTTTCGTAAGGTTCGATCCAGAGGTCGCCTCTTTGAGGAACCGAGGTTGGCGCATATCCTCCAGGAACATAGTAGTATACATCCTCTACGATCGAGAGTGAGTAGAACCATGGGTCATTATCCCTGCCAGCTGTATAGCTTGCAATATTAATGGAGGTGTTGGTATGGAAGGGGCCATCAAACCTGTAATTGTCTCCATACCAGCCACCTGAACCACCTCCACCATCGTTCAGGAAAGTAGCATACACAGCGAAGTTTCTCGGCAGGATCAACGTTCCGATCCCGTAGGAGAAACTCTGATCTTCTGATATCACCTTGGAAAGAACTCTTACTTCATATGCATTTGCAGCGCTCACCTGATTATTTTCATTATGGGGGTCAACCCAGGCCTGAACCCACCCCAGGCCTGAACCCATATCGAACCAGTTATCAGAACTGGTGGTATCGGGTAGAAATCTGATAGGATGTTGTCCCTGAGGTACATCCTCGCCACCCATTATCATGTATACCGACAGATTAGCTCCCGCCTCGGCTGTAAATCTTGACTGGATTTTTTCCTTTGTCCATTTCTGTGACCTGATATTGGCATCGAAAAGCATATATACAGCTCCGACAAGGATAGTAAGTACTACTGCGGAGATCATGACCAAAACCAGTGCAGAACCTCTTCTTTCATTTATTCTCATGATACTCCTCCTAATAAATATTGGCACCGTAAATCTCTATATTGTCGAGATTCCATCCGCCGCGTTCCAGATTGGGACCGGAAATCAGCGAGAACAGTATCCAGTAGTAGTCCATATCCTCACCATCTTCCTTGAATTCATCGGATACATCCAGGTATGGCTCAGCTTCTGTTCCTTCGTAACTCCAGTCTTTCTGATGCTCACCATTGTAACGGCGGACTTCCACCCACTGGCTGAGATCGTTGGGATCGGGCGGAACAGTATCAGTAGAGAATGCCAGATGTACCCAGCAGTCATCCAGAGGCGCAAGATTCACACACCTGTAGAAAACAAGTCTGATGATATCGTAGCTTAGAGTGGGAATCATATCATACCGCTCGGACATAAGCCAGGATGCTTCGTGAGGGTAGTATTTACCTTCATTGAATGTCAAGGCGTTTCCCGCGTAATGCGAACCATTCAGCGGTGTTGGTTCGGGATCAGTTTTTGGCCAGAAAAGCGATTTGGGCCCGATCTCCCATGAGCCATTGATCCCTCCATGAGTCCATGGTCCTATATAAGAAGCCGTACCCCAGGTTGTCCATGATTTTTCCCAGGCATCAGGATAGAATGGATCAGTTTCATTTAGATCGAGGAAGGACCAGTTGTCCGTCCAGAGAAGTGTGTCCGGCTCATGTATTTCGTGCTTCCACAGATCGAAAACATCTCCCCACGAATCGATCCTTTCCTCCAGCCCGGTAGAATCTGAGGTGGCCCAGACCGAGAAATTATCGATGACGAAACCATCCTGATTGTTCGACGGTATCGGAACCGCGCCGAAGACGAAACGGAACCACAGGGTCTCCCCCGCATAATCCTCAAGATCAACTTCAACCGTGTCCCATTCCATCGAAACGGGATAGTTGTATCCATCACTTTTTTCCCTGTAGGTATTTATCATACCACCGGGGTAATCGGATCCACACACTATCTTGTAGTAATCCGGATCCAGAATTGTTTCATAGTCTATGTGGTCCCATGTGCTGCTGTCTGTGGATATTTCCAGGAACATCCCCTGATTCTTGTTCCTCAGCCAGTAGATATGATTAAATCTCATAATCGGATCTGAGTAAGTGCCGTCCGTTGACATCGGGATATCGACGGATGGTGTAATCAGATGACACCAGCTGTTACCCGTGTAGCCAGGATCAACATCAGAATAATCATCGGGGTTCTCAAAATCCTCTGATTCAAGCAGATCACCGTACTCGGAAGGTGGTGAGCCAATCACCCATTTAATGACATTGTAAAATATCTGCCAGCCGTTAACAGGTGTGTATTCACTGGCATCGAAGGCGCTGAAATGAACTCTTCGATGCTGGGTAATTTCGTCTCTTACACATACTCCGGAAAGATTTGGAAAGTTTTCCGAGTATGTCAGAAGTAAATCCTCAGGTGCGTTGTAGATAAGACTGTCAAGAACAGACTGTACACCTGTTGATCCGAGTTCGTATGCAGCGAATGTAGTGTCCGGAAGATTTCTGTTTACCGGATGCCAGGTATTGGCAGGTGTCATCTCATCATTGATCTGTTCCATACAGGTGCCGGCCATTGAGAAAATATCCACTGCGTCTCTGGCGTTCAGAGTGACAATTGGAACATCCAGCGGAGCAGCCAGAGGATTATTGAATATGTCACCATGGGGAAAGATTTCTCCGACGTCCCTGTGTCTGAGCACAATCAGGTTGATTCCATTGCCAATAAAATCGAAGGTCTCCATTTCATCATCGTTAAGAATCTGAACACTCAACCCCCAGAAGAGCAGCCTGTTTATCATAAGCAGCTCATCCTCGGTAGGATTATGCTCTTCACCGGTTCCAGGAACGTTGAAAACGACCAGTCCCTCAAGATCCGGAGGCGGCCAGAAAGCAGGGTTGATGTTATGGTTCATCCCCAGGTTACGCGGGGAAATAGTAGTCTGTACCTCTGTAGTAAAGGTTTGATTGCCCCATGAGTCACTGAGTTCGATGGATATCTGAATATGCCTGACAAGATCTCTGTTCAGAGAATCCAGAGGTTCTGCCAGTTGATTGCCCAGCTCATCAAGATAGCCGAAATCAAGTGATGTGATATTACTTCCAATAAGGTTTTCATCACCCGAGCGGTCTGTGATACGGAACCTCTCATCCGAGATAGTTATCATTCTGTAATCCGTATTAAGAATGGGTTTCAATGTACCTTCCCAGTCCGCATAAAACTCAAACTGGCCATCATCCGCTATGACGATCGGATGCCACTCGTCATTGTCCCAGCCACCCTTCGGCATATAACCCGCGTAGATGATCTCATCAGTTATCTCTTCGAGAGCCAGACGTCCGATTGTAATCAGCTCGTTCTGTCGTCTGGAATAATCAAAGTGTTCGGTACTTTTTGTGAAGAAAAGGATAACAGCACCGAAGATCACCAGAAGTACTACAAGAACAATAGTAATTTCGACAAGGCTCATACCTTTTCGTGAATCATTCCGTTTTGTCATTTTTACACCACCTTATAAAATCGTAGTGAAACTGAAGGTTTCATCACCGGAAGCTCCGGTCCATGAAACAATGCACTGCACAAGTCTCGCGTTCGGGTAAAGCGGATCATACACGGAGATATCGAAATACCTTTCGAATCGTCCGAGAGTATCTGGAGTGGTCAATCCAATCGCCATCGAGGCTACATCAAGTGTTCTGATCTCCTCCAATCCCTCCCTTGCCAGTTCCATAGCCTGTGTCCTGTCATCCAGGACATTTGACTGTTTTATGATATTTGTGAAGAAAAAACCAACACCAGTCAGCAGGACAGCCAAAAGGATAGCAGTGACAAGAACCTCAACAAGAGTGAAACCTCCTCCATTATACTTTTTTACTGTTCCCTTCATATTCTCCTCCAATCAGAATTTCTTATTCCATTCCGTAAAATCTTCTTACAAGTTTAACACCTACATTATTCTCACAATTTACCGAAACACTCAGCTCCAGGATACCCGGAGAGATTTCAGTGACGGTCTGTCTTATTCTGAATTCCAATCCACCGGTATTTTCAGTATCAAGAAACACTCCTGTCTCCGGAAGGTTTCCGGAGTTGTACGATGAAACCACCGAATTCGCTATCAGAAGCGCGCTCCTTCTCTGTTCTATTCTTCTGCTGCCCTGAACGAAATAATTCAGGGCAAATGCCAGTGTTCCCAGAATCAGCAGTATAACAAACGAGGCTACTACGACTTCTACAAGTGTCATGCCCTGCCTGTCAGCTTTCACTGATTCCATCCCTTCCGGCGTAAATCCGTGAATCATCTCCGTAACCATATATGGCTATCCACCACATGTTATCGAGAATCATACCTTTATTTCCCTGTGTCCTCACTCTGAGTGAAAGACGCAATCCATTCCCTGTCAGGGGATTATTGAATATTCTTAATCCATCTTCCTCAAGAGACAGAATATCGGTTCCGGAACCATCGAGATCGCTTATCAGCACTCCTTTTGAAGGACAAAGCTCTCGGGACTGACCCTCAAAGACTGAAGCTGTTCGAAATATCCCGTCCGAAGAACCCAGAATAATCCCGCGCAGTGACTCGATCCTGCCATGCCAGGCAAAGGTGAGTATCCCAAGACCGGGGTACTCATGAAAGCCGTTCCAGAAAAGTTTTCTCCAGACAGTGGATTCATCGTTCAGCATCCATCTTCCTGCTAGATTGAATGTTCCCTCAATCCCGCCCCACGCGACGAGAGTTCCTCCGGGAAGCGTATCAAGCTGAAGTCGACCATTCATGCCCGATAGAAACGTAAGACTGTTCTGACCGGCCCAGACCAGATCGAATGTACCGTCACTGTCGAAATCACCTTTGAATACATCAACTATCGGGAATTCAGAGTCCGGAGATTCATGGAGATCGCCAATATCCCCGTAGATGCCACCGTTACTCAGGAAAGCAGGAGATGTCCCGGGTTCACTGAAAGCAAAAAGGACCCTTTCAGAACCTGTCATTACAAGCTGAGCCCTGTTCCATCCGTTTGAAATGAGCAGCGCCGGCTCTTCATCGTAAATTCCAGCGGCAAACAGTGATAAGCTGTTCCATAGAGGGAGATTCACCGGATATGATTCGATGGAAGCATCTGAAAACACTGTGTAAACGGTGTCTTCCTTTCCATCTCTCAATGCTGCAATTAGAACTGGTTCTCCATCAGCAACAGTACCGGCAGCAGTCCAGATTTCCGGTTTTGAAGGCAAATATGTCGGAAATCCCTCGAGACTCCTCAAAGTAGCACCGTCGATCAAATCTATTTCAAGGTGGTTTTCTGTTTCACATATTAGAAAGAGATATCTATCTGAAGGACATACTGCTTTTGCACCGGAACAGTCCCATGGAAACCAGACTTCTCTCGGAGGAACAGCATCCGTCTCAATCAGAGTGAATGTGGTGCGCATCGGCCCAATCATGTATTCAGGAAGATCATTCAAGTCAGATACCTGACTGTTTCTCAAGTCCATGCAGATCGCGGCAACAGCGCTTTCCTCGGTGAGTCTTGCCTGAGTTCTCTGTTCCAGAAATACCTGCTGGTCAATAACTCTGGAAATGTATCCGATGAGAAGGGCAACTGACAGCATTGTAACAAGTGAAGCGGCAAGAGCGATAACAAGTGCAGCTCCGGAGGTTTTCCCTCTGGATTCATATTGGACTGCGTGATTCATATTCATAACACTAATATGTAATGCATACTTCTTGCCAGATATGATCAGATGATTAATGTATGTTTATTACTGTAATAGAATGATAAATTTCTTATAATGATTTAAGATTGTGCAAAGATCTGCACACAGTGTGAAAGGCTGTTACATTTTTAGCTGAACAAATCCGCTTCTGTAGTCTCAACCATATCAGCTCTCACAATTGTTTTCCGGGCATGCTCCAGTCCAACATAGAATCGCTCGGAATAAAGTTCATAATCATCTCGCAATCTCGGCGGAGTCATATTTACGGTAATCACATTAGCTCCCGCGTTGAAACACCGAAGCTGACCGTCCTTTCTCAGACGCTCGAAAGTACTGGTTGCCGGTATAAGTGTATTCTTTAAAAAGAGCCTCATAGCGGCTATGAAGCGAAGACCCAGATCAACATCACCAACAGGATAATCTTCAAGGGGTGTCCCCTTTGCGGGGAGAAATACAGACACACTCGACATGTCAACATTCAGATTCTTCATAAGGATAAGATCATCAATAAGAGAATCCAATGTCTGCCCCGGAAGACCAAGCAACGGCCCTGAACCAATGTGGTAACTGTGCTCTCTCAGAGTCTTCAGCCACCCAATTCTATCAGCAAGAGCAAATCCTGGCTTCATCTTCGCGAAGAGGTCAGCATCAGAGGTTTCATGTTTGAGAATGAATTTTCTGGCTCCTGCTTCAAACCAGTAATCAAGGTCATCAATCCTGTGAATCCCGACACACAGAAGCACCATCATTCCCATGTCGGATATTCTCCTGATAACATCCCCCAGCCATTCAGCGTTGTACTCCTCGCTTTCGGCCGCCTGGAGAAAGAAGGTTCTTATACCGTTCAAAAGTGCGGTTTCAGCCACAGATACTATTTCATCAGGGTCAAGTGTAAATCTGAGGATTTCCGTATTCTCTGCTCTCATTCCACAATAAACACAACTGCATCTGCAAGTGTTGGCAAATTCGATTACAGCCCGAATGAAAGCTCTGTCACCAAAGTGAACCCTTCGTACTTCTCTTGCGGCTCTGAACAGTATTTCTGATTCTTCATCTGATGAAAGAAGAATCGCTTTCAGATCATCTTTCGAAAATCCGCTATTCAGCCGGTCAGTAATCCATTTCTGATCAATATGCTCCATTAACATTATCCTTTTTAAACTTCTGTTGAATCATTAGAAGAACATCTTCTGTTTCAGGCATGATTCCTGTCCATATACGGAAAGACTCCGCAGCCTGATATACAAGCATTGAATCTCCTGTAAACACCCTTGGGTTTTTAGTATTAAGAATATTCCTCCATTTCCAGAATCGGTTGTAATTCAAGTCAATAAAGAACCTGTCCTTCAAAGATTCAGTATCGACCGGAAAGGAATCGTCATTCGTCCATCCCAGAGTTGTAGCATTTATCACAGTACAGTCTTCCGTATTCAGTATGGCAGATTTCATTTCTTCAAGTTTCCGAGCGCAGGAATTTCCTCTCCATGCTTCCGGATTCCTGCTGAATACAAAAGATTCTGCTCCGTCAGACGAAAGTACCAGATCTACAGCAATTGCGACTCCTCCGGCTCCAATAATAAAAAAAGGCTCAGGTGGTGACAGAAGTGAAAGAAGATGCCGGAAACCGAAAGTATCAGTATTATAACCATAAGTCACACCATCAATTCTGTGAATAGTATTTATAGCTCCAATTACTGCTGCATCACCCCTGATCTCATCACAGATTCCGTAAGCTGCATCTTTATGAGGATAAGTAACGTTCAATCCCGTGATCCCCGTTTCCAGGAGAATGAGCGCCTGGCTGATGAACTGCTCCGGTATCAGGGGGTACAATTCATATTCTCCATTCAGATTACAGGATTTGAAGTATTCGGAATGAATGAAAGGAGATAAAGAGTGTTCAAGAGGCCAGCCTGTAAGACCGAGTCGATAGTATTTATCCTGTTCAGGCATGTCTAAGTGCCCGAACCCGCTGAAATAACCTGTAAAGCCAGTCAGCTGGGCCTCCGGTTTTGTAGAATACAGGATCGAAGAAGTCACAATCTCTGTCAACCAGTCCCTCGTTTATCATCTGTAGCGCAATGGGGGAATGAGCGTATGCCCTTATAGTTCCAATATTAACAAACGTTTCTCTGCGACCAAGCATCAGCCTGACCCTGAACATGAACCAGAGTTTCCTGAGTAAATGACCAAATCCCTCTCCGGGATTCCCGTTGAAGAAATTGATACCCACATGTAAACCCAGTGCTCTAGCTGCCCTTACTGCGGGAAGAAGATCCGCTGCCTTTCCCTGCTTGCCCATTCTTTGAAGACCTCTGTCGGAAATCGCATCCGGCGAGAAATCAACCTTTACAGCTCCGGCCCGTTTCATTCTTGCAAGTTGATCAGGGGTTATCCTGTCATCAAGCCACGCACTCCAGGACAGTTTCATCTCAGAAGTCTCAATAGCAGACAGAAGTTCCTCGAAGTAGTCCTCCGGAGCGTTGAATACCGAATCAACGAATTGAAACCGAGAAATACCGAGCTTCTCCAGAGTCCTGATATCTTCCAGAACCTTGGCTACAGGTCTTTCTCTGAATTTCTTTCCACTGAGATATCCATACGTGCAGTAAGTACAATTATATTCGCAACCCCGTCTGCTCTGGATACCTATGGCGTCATCGGCTGAATAGTGTGATATGTCCAGAAATGTGTAATCAGGAGAAGAGACAGCATCTAGATCGATTTCCCCCCAGGGCAGCAATCTGCTTCCGTCCCACTCCGGAATACTCGAACCATGCTCAAGATGATTCAATAGTGCCGGAAGCTGACCTTCACCTTCTCCAGGCAGACCATAATCTATTCTCGGATACCGATCCAGAATTATCGAAGGGTATATGGAAAAACCGGTTCCCCCTACCAATAAAGAGCCTTTCCATTGTTCCAGAACATCAATGATTTCCGAAAAGGGTGTCATGTATGAAAAAGTTACAGGATAAGTGCTGTCGTCAATGTTGCGCAGAGAGATACATACAACGTCAGGTTTGAACAATTCAAGTTCACTCTTCAGAACATCCGCGAATTCAGAATACAGACTTAAATCCAGCCCTCTGATATCATGGTTTCTGAACTGACCGGCAAGACAGGCGAGACCCAGCGGGAATATGGGTGCTTCCCTCCGCCCGGTGGGAGATTGTACCAAAAGGATTTTCAACAGGTTTTCCCTCTTTTCAATTTTCCATCCTGAAGTATTTTAAGTATAATGAAATTTATGAGAACCAGCTTCGCTGTAATAATCACATTTCTGATTCCTGTTTTCTTCCCCGCAGAGCGGATTGAAGCAGGAAGTGAACCGGTACGCATCCCCTCACTGGATAGCCTTGCTTCTGATATTTCATTTCTTGGATATGTGCCTTCAGGAGGAAATTTGCTGATACTGGCGGCTGCAAATCACTGGTTCGGATTGTTATCCGGAGTGCAATTGCTGCCGGGGGACAGCAGGGAATTGAACGCTATTCAGGAAGACACATCCGGAAAGTGGGGGTATTACGGTATCGCTGACTGGTCCGCCTGCGGAGACAAAGTTCTGGTCCTTGCCCCTCCCCCTCGCTGCATTCCTCTCGAACTCAGATCAGAGGTTCCGACCGGTTCCGAAACCGGCTTCATTCTCGATGGTTACGAAACTCTCCTGAATCCTCAGGCAGCGATCAGAACTCCCGGAATGCAGGTGACTGATCTAATACCGGACTCCACAGGAAGATACACGTTTTCAGCTGCGGAACATGGAATTTACTGGGTGGAGATAATGGAGCAGTCGACATCAGGGCCTTCCATTACCCTTCTCTTCCCGGTGATATCAGGCGGCACGGTATCTGATGTTCTTCTGGGTGACATACCTTCAGCAGCATCAGATGCAAATTGTCCTGAAGATGTACTCGATGAGATGAATATGCTCAGAGAGAATGCAGGAATCCCGGCTCTCCACCGTGAAAGCATGCTTGATTCCATTGCTTTTATAAGAGCAGGCGCTCTTGCTTTTTCCGGAACTTCGGTTCATTTCAGTCCCCTTAACAGCGATCTGCCGGATATTATACCAGCAGGAATGAATACATACGGCGAAAACATCGGAAGGGGTTCAGGATACCAGGAGGCCTGGTCTATGATCCTGATAAGCCCTTTCCACCTGAGAACATGCATGTCCCCAACCTATCGAAATATAGGAATTGCAGGTGCCGTGGATTCAGGCGCATTTGAATGGCAGCTGGTCATGGTGCAGATATTTACATCAGATAGAAACGGATCATGATAAGTCCATTCAGTGAGATATTCGGATGCAGCAGTCTGTTGTCAGTTGGATTTCTTGGCCCGGATTATATTCTGATTATTTCAGTTCTTGCTGCAGGGAGTATTATCACCGGCGGTTATCCAATAATCACTTCGTCGTCAATTGAATTCTCCTTGAACAGAATATTTATCTTCGTGATATTCTTCATCTGCCCGATGATTCTTGCCTTCGAGGTTACCACAGTATGTATTCTCGTCAGTTCACTACTTAGAAGTCGAGAATCAGGAAAAGCATTCTGGCGATTCCTGATTTCAGGGATTACTGCAACTGCGATTTTAAGGACAGGTTCTATCTCAATTCCCGTGTTCCTGGAGAACTTCCCGCAACAGCTTTCAATAATATTTGCCATCCCTGTTGTGATTCTATCAGATATCATTCTTAATCTTTCATTCTCGAGAAAATGCTCTTCGCCTGTCACCGATAGAATCGGCAGGCAATTGACATCTTACATTGTCATCCTTCCACTCACTCTAATAACGATCATTCTACTCATACAGGCAGAACTTCTCGGTGCTCTTCTTGCCGTTTCCGCAATTACGGGATTCTCTTTTATCGGCAGGTCAATAGTCAAGAAATACAGAATAAACCAGTTCAGGATAAGAGAAATAATTCAGCAGAACATACTTGCAGTACGATTGATGGATTCCTTTTCTTTCAGTGAATTTCTTGCAACACTGGAAGAGCATTTTTCAGAATCTGAGGAATGCAGGATCAGGATTCTTTCCCGCTCCTCGGGTAGTACTGACTGGATACTGTGGAGTATAAACGGTCAGAGAAACGTTACCGCTTCTGAGATTACGGGATCTATTCCCAGTAAGGGCAGAATTTCGTCGAATTTCAAGGTTCGTGAAATAACTGCGATAGTTGTAGGGTTATCAGATGATTCAGATCTCCTGTTATTGCTAAGTGGTCCAACCGAAAATGCAATACGCAGAATGCAATCAAATCTGCTGGATAATCTGACGCTTCTTCTCAAACACACCTGGGAGGCTGTAGGCCATTCGATGAGGAGTGAAAAATCATTCCTTGCCGCAGCTGTCATGCTGGCGCGGCTGGCGGATTCCAAGGATGATTACACTCATGGACATTCAGTGAGAGTATCTGATCTGTCCTGCGCGCTTGGCAGAGAACTCAGACTCTCCCGGAAAAACATCCAGATTCTAAGAGTCGGAGCAATCCTGCATGATATTGGGAAACTTGCCATTCCGATACCAATTCTTACAAAAAGAGGTCTTCTGACCAGAAAGGAAAAAGAGATAATCCAGGATCATCCTGCAGAAGGAGCAAAAATAGTATCAGAACTGTCCGGGTATGAAGAAGTCACAAAAATAATTAGAAGCCATCACGAGAGACTCGACGGAAACGGATATCCCGATGGTCTTCAAAACATTGATATTCCCTTTCTGGCAAGAATCGTTGCTGTAGCAGACACATTTGACGCAATAACGAGTGCCAGATCATATCATTCGATTGCAGACCAGGGAAACGCAATTGAAACAATCAAAGAGGGAAAGGGAATCCAGTTCGACTCCAGGATAGTTGATGCCCTCGAGAAAGTAGTCCTGAGCGAATCGGTACATCAGGCATGATTGAAAAAAGACGATCGGAAGGAACGACTTTATTTACGGGAGCAGCCATTCTTCTTCTCATTCTCTGGCTTCCTGTGAAATACACACTTCCCGGTGCCGGGGAAATACTCACTCTGTTCTGCATCTGGCTAGGACTTTTCTACACGGTTGCATTAAGAAGTCAGCGCACAATCGGTTATCCGTTAGTTCTCTTTCCAGCATTTCAGGCATATATGTCTGTAACCGGATATTCGTTTTTTCAGGAAACCGGTTTCATACTCGCAACTTTTCTTGGATCATTTGTCTATTCTCTTGGAGCTGGAGGAAATCTCCCGGACTGTTTCCGTCGTGGTCTGAAATTCATGATGTTAAGTCTCCTGTCACTTAGAACTACAACCGCAATTCTTCAGCAATACCGAATACAGGTACTGTCCAACAATTATCTGGCTACTGTCGTTCTCGTGGCAACGGTACTGATGGCTGTGCTGATTAATCATGCATTACATCTGCTTACAGAATTCACAGAGTATAGAGGGATCAAGTATGCCTTATCACAGTATGCTAAATCAACAATTTATCCTGCTTTGTTCGTTCTCTTTCTCGTTCCTGCTGTAATTCATTCTGCTGCGGTTTCCCGCAATGGCTGGGAATGGGGAATTGTTTCCGGTGTCACCGCTATACTCATTATTCAGACATGTCTATCCGTTCTGATAAACAAAGCAAGATTTTCCTTCTCAAGAACCAGATTTCTGGAGAATGAACTTGGTAAGCATTCTGACATTCTAGCAAACATCAAAACCCCAATCGAAGCTCTTCGTACTCTTGCGCAGTTCTGGTTCCGCGCTGCGGAACCAGAAGCTGTAAGAGTGAGCTGGAATAATGTAAGCCTGGCCTATCCTCCGGCCATGACTCTTCCCGATCACGCTCCATTATCCCGCAAAGGAACGGGAGGGCTCCTTCTTGAAATATGGCCTGCATTGAATACAACTCTTGACTCGGAAAGGCTGGAGATATTCGTCTCACAGACAGAAATAGTTCTTCAAAATCTTGAACTGAGAAATAATGTTCTGAAAAGCGGGTGGAAATGTCTGGAAGCTATGGTCTATTCCCTTGATATGTCTGACAGCAAGCAGACTGGTTACACCAAGCAGGTCGCGACAATAGCACGTGATATAGGTCGGGAGATGAGTATGGATGATAATTCGCTTGAAGACCTGAAAATGTCCGCAATGCTCCATCTCACAGCTACCATTCTTGATAAAGCTGAAGAAGACTCTCTGGAAACGTTCTCTGCAACTCCATCAAAAGTACAGTTTCAGCTTCCACCGGATATTGTCAGGGGAATCAGACATATATCGGAGAATTATGATGGTTCAGGCAAACCTGAAGGATTAAAAGGGAAATCAATACCTCTTATTTCGAGGATTTTGTCTGTTTCGAGTGATTTTTCCGGCAATCTGTCAGATCAGTCAATCGAGCACTCGATTCTGGAACTCAAGAGAAGATCAGGATCAATCTATGATCCGGAAATTGTTTCAATTCTGGAAGTGATAACCAACCGGAAGAACCAACCCGTACTCAAAGAGATCAGAAGCTGATCTTTATATGGTTCCGCCGGAACGAACTATATCTACCGTTCCCCCTTGAAATACGATTTCGCGCCGGGGTTCAGCCCACTGATACGTCTCGGGTATGCATTCCTTTCCGCGAAGTAAATGTTCATTCCTGATGCAAGGTTATGCATATTCGATCTGCATGAAGATGCTGGAAGTAATATTCAGATCACCGGTCGGGATTTGGACTCATCCCGACCGGTGAATATCTGTTTCGAAAAGTATGGAATACTCTCTGAATCAGGCTACTGGCTGTAACGCTCCACTCTGTCGATCTTCTCCTCACAAAGAGATATCGAATTGCAGGCTGCCTGAACCATATTCTGAGCGCTACTATTTCTATAGCCGGTAACCTGTGAAAGATAGGAAATAGCAGTATTAAGATCACTGATCGCTGATTGCCATGTGGATATATTCTCTGGAATCAGTTCAGAGACTCTTGCTTTGTTCGATCCGCTCTGGTAATAGAACGCACCCATCATGTAATTTGCTAGAGGATCGTTTGGAAAAGCGTTACTAAGTCGGGAGAATACATTCTGCATGGCTCCCCTCTGTCCGCTGTCACGGTAGATTGACGCAAGGAGAATATAGGCCTCTCGATTGCTTGTACTTGAGATAAGAGATTCCAGCTTGCTGACTGCACTGGATGTTCTGCCTGCCCATGCCTCGACTTGAGCGGTGTAAAGAATCATCTGAGAATTACCAGAATCAGATTCAAGGAGAATCACTGCGTGATCCGCAGCGTTTCCATATTGCCCCATCTTAATGTACGATTGGATAATACGCTGCCTCAAACCAAGCATATTTGAATTAACAGCAAGAATCTCCTCCATATACGGAATTGCTTTTGAGTATTCCCCAAGCTGGAAATATAGAAGACTAAGAGGAAATTTTATAGTAAGATTGGCAGGGTTCTGTGCGAGAGCCTCCTCAAAACTGGAAACAGCCTGATCAAGCTCGCCCAGAGTCTGATACGCAGAGGCAAGTCCGAGATAAGCGTCAGCGTTTTCAGGATCGATATCGACAGCACTCTCGAAATATACCTTAGCTGTTTCGGCATCATTCTGAGCAAGGTAAACGTTGCCAAGACCAGCAAGAGCATCGGCATTACTCTCATCTTCAGTAAGGATTGTCTCATATATCTGCATAGCCATGCTAACTGAATCAACATCAGACTCCAGGTAGATCGAGGCGAGCTGGAAATTCGCGTCCAGTAATGCCGGGTCAACTGAAAGCGCCTGCTTGAGGAACATGATGGACATGGACCAATTCTTCATCTGTATGCTGAATGCAGCCTGATCGAGTGCCTGTTGAATTCTGCCGCCGATAAGCTCGGAAAGAACAGAGACCATCTCTCCTGCCAGTTGTTTGACAGGTTCGGTGTTCTTGGGGACAAAAACCGGATCCGCATTCACAGTATTCCCTGATAGCGGAATGCAGACATTCCATGAAACCATGAATTCTTCATCTGATGGAGAAACATTTCCATAAAGGATCATATCAGCACCGAGAGCAACACCCGCGTTCGCAACGAATGTTGGGGGTACGCCATATTCAAAATCAGATGGATTGAATCCCAGGTTTTCAAAAGCATCTTCGAGATCACCCTTTGAAATAAAAGAGTATTCTTCACTGTCTTCAAAATTGTTTTTCAGTTCATTAAATAATTTTTCACTGATCCAGCGTGCGTCTGAACCGGAATATCCGAATGGTACTATTCCAACCCTTGTGGATTCTCCATCTTCCGATGCAATAGCAGTACCACAAGCCAGCAGTGCAAGACATGCTATTAAAAATGTATATTTCATCATTCTTCCTTCCAGATCTGAAATACTACAACACCATTATTATGATTACTCATTTTATTACTAGAGCGCAAATATTGTACTAATGTCATCATCAGGCAACAGTCATACCCCTTTCACTTTCATCCAGGTGAGATTTCTCATATTCGTTCCCTCTGCTCTGAAAGAAAAGAACAAATCCTCCCTGCAAACTGTACATTCTGGAATATCGAAAATTATACATTCCGCTGAAAGACCGGCTGCTGCCATCTGATCAAGAGCGGCCTTCTTCAGATCAAGCCTTCCGGGAGGATGAAGATGCTCCGGAAGATCGCAGAGCACTTTTTCTCTAACATCCGGACCAACCCGATAACAGTCCCTGCAGATGCAGTTGCCAAGTACAATAAAATCCGGTTCATCAGGAAGTTCTTTTATCATCCTGTATGAGATGCCTGAAGCAAGTCCCCTCCAGCCAGCGTGAAACGCAGCTGTATAGGACGATGATGACAAGAACACCGGCAGGCAATCTGCCGTTCTGATTCCAGGAGATAACTTCCCTCTGGATAGAATCATACCATCAGCTGATAGGCCATTCGATGGATTATGAGAAATTTCCGAACCATGAACCTGATTCAGAAAAATGACATTCTTCATCTCACCGGGAATAGCACCGCTACGACCACGTATGCTCAAAACGGTATCAGGCAACTCAATATCGGCACTGCCTCTTTGAGAATACTCTACTTCCAGCCGACTGACTCTCATCCATCACCTCCACCGGAATCACCTTCATTGATAGATACACTTCCGCCAGCGCAATGTTCCATAATGAAGGGCTCAATCATATTCTGAGATACAATCCGAAAAGGTGGAACAGAATTCAGAAATACTCTGCCGTAATTCCGTGAGACAACTCTTCTGTCCATAATCATAACCACACCTGTATCCCTTGATGATCTGATCAGCCTGCCTACACCCTGCTTAAGACGTACAACCGCAAGAGGTAGAGAGTATTTGCCGAAAGAACTCTCTCCATTTTTCTCAATCAGATCCATCCTTGCTCTGGTCAGAGGATGACCCGGCGACGCGAACGGCAACCTGTCAATTATCACTGCCTGAAGCATCTCTCCTGGGAGATCTACGCCTTCCCAGAAAGACGAGGTGCCAAGAATGATCCCTCTGCTGGATTTCCGGAAATCAGCGAGGATCCTGTTTCGTGAAATTTCACCCTGAACGAAGAGCCTCATATCCGAAGGCATTTCCAACACGGCCATTTCTCTAACCAGTTCCAGATTCCTGTAGCTCGTAAACAGCATGAGAGTTCTTCCATCAAGGAGGATCGCAAGCCTCTTACCCCACTCCCAGACTGTTCGGGCAAGTTCCTCGTGAGAATCATGCTCCGGCAGGTTCTCCGGAATGGAAAGCACCGCCTGAGACCTGTAATCGAACGGACTTCCAAAACTTTTTGTCAACGCGTCCCAGCCTCCAAGTCTTTCCTTGAAAAAATCAAACTCTTCGGCGACTGTCAACGTAGCTGATGTAAGAATCGTAGTATCAAATTTAGAGTATACAGTATCACAGAGCTCGGGACCGATATCCAGTGGAACAGCTCTTAGAACAGAGTGTTTTCTATTCACCTCCACGAAGCAGCAATATTCTTCCGTACTCAGTTCTGACAGTTTCATCGTTGCCTGTGCAATTGCCGTTGCTGTCTGTGTAACTGGCAGCAGGTCATCATTCTGCCCGGCATCCGAAGCGAGTTTTCTGGCAAGAATACCTGCTTTCTCAAGACCTTCCAGATGCGGAACAGGATCCCATAAGGATGTTTTATCAATAGAAGCAGTAAGCTCTGCTATAGCAGCGGACAGTCGTCTGGCAAGTTCAAGCATTGAAGCCTTCGCAGCAGTCTCGATCTCACTGAAAGCGATCCCGTCAAACATGGGTAGAAGTGATCCTTCGCTAAGGGAAAGTCCGAGGCATTCACTTGCTGCATCTTCAAGCCTGTGTCCTTCATCGATTACCAATACATCCGCTCCTGGAAGCACATCTTCTGAAAGAAGCCCGGATACAAGAAGATGATGATTCAGTATGAGCAGATCGGATTTTCGGGCGAGGTTGCGTGCTCTGAAAAAGTGACAGGCACCTCTGAAGTGACAGGAAGCTCCTGTACAGTCCATATGATCCGATCTGAAATGCCGCCAGACTGACGCTGAAGCTTTCTCTGAAAAAGATGAAATATCACCATCATCCGTGGCATCAGCCCACCGAGAGAAACTCAGATCTGTCCTGACCATTTCTGAACCGGAATCCCATTTTCGCAGACACAAATAGTTGTTTCTCCCCTTGAGAACACTTACCATGGAATCAAGCTCGAGTGCTGACAGTATGGCAGGAGCATCTTTACATGCAAGCTGGTCCTGAAGAGTTATGGTCGCTGTGGATACAAAGATTCTTCTCCCGGATAGAAGAGCAGGAATTATATAGGCAATGCTTTTCCCGATACCTGTTCCTGCTTCAAAAAAATGAATTCCGCCCGTGCCAAGAGCTTTTCCAACTGCTTTTGCCATTTCAACCTGGAGTTCTCTGACGGTGTACCGGGGAATGACTGAAGACAGAGTATCTCCGTAAAATACTTCTTCAATTCTCTCTTCAAGTGATATCATCAGCGATTCTGCTTTTTCGTTCTGCGAATATCCTTCAGGATGAGCTGGATGCTTCCATCGTTACGCCATGTATCAATCGAAAGTGTAAAGGCAAGATCGATTCTGCTGCTGAACAGTGATTGCTTTTCCACCATATTGAATCCAATTGCTCTGAAAGTATTGGAACCGATTTTCAAATTACAGCTGAGATGATTCCTGTTTTCCCCAACGGCCTTCCACTGAATCGCGTATGCACCTCTTGCAAGCCAGACCGGCATCGAATTGCCTGATCCAAATGGTTCAAGTTTTGAAAGAGCATCGACGGTTTCAATTGTATAGTCCTTCTCCTCAAGGCTTCCGTCAAGATATAGGACGGAACCAAGATACTCATCCCACTTTTTCTCAGACAGAAGCGTTTCCATGTGCTCTTTGAGTAATTGCACATCATCTCTTGATATTGTCAGTCCCGCAGCCATCGGATGACCTCCGAAACTGTTCAGAATCTTGTGCTCATCCTGAATCCTTCCAAGTAGAGAATGTATTGAAATCCCGGGAACGCTCCTTGCTGATCCATACCCTTGATCACCCTCCAGAGATATCAGTATTACAGGGACTCCGAATCGAGAGACAAGTCTTGAAGCTACAATTCCCACAACTCCCCGATGCCACCCTTCACCTGCAAGCACAATACATCGTGAGTCCTGCAATTCTGCAGTCAGCCCTTTGACCTGTTTCTCTACATTCCGCTCGAACTGCTTTCTTATTCTGTTATTCTCTTCAACGGCAACAATCAGTTCTTCAGCTTCCGGTTCATTCACGGCAAGCAGAAGGGCAACCGCCTGTTTTGCGTGCCCTACTCTCCCGCAGGCATTCAATCTTGGTCCGATATAGAAAGCCAGATGGGATGAATCGCTGTTTTTAAGATCAACTGAAGCTGATCTCGCAAGAGCTGAGACTCCTGGAAGCGGTTCTCGACGCATAACTTTCAGACCCTCAGAAACCAGAATACGATTATCATCAATTAAATCAACAACATCGGTCACAGTACCAATAGCAACCAGTTGCAGGAGTTTATATAAAGAAGAAGTATCAGCGTTCATCAACTCGTAGACACCATTCATAACCATCCATGCTACACCGACACCCGCAAGAGCGGAGTGTCGCACATCTCCTTCAAGCGAGGGATTAACGATTGCCTTTGCGTAAGGGAGCTGATCCCCGGCCTGATGATGATCTGTTATGACTGTGTCGATATTCATACTGTTCAGAACGTTGATATGCTCACATGCAGTTATTCCGCAATCAACTGTAATCAGGAGGTCAATCCCATTCTCGGAACAGAATTGAACTGCTGATGATCCAATGCCGTACCCTTCTATAAATCTGTCAGGCACATAATAGCATATATAAGCTCCAAGTTCGGAAAGCGCTCTGTATACCACTGCTGTCGCCGTAATTCCGTCAGCGTCAAAATCACCGTGAACAAGAATCTTTTCCGAGTTTGCAACAGCTCTGACTATTCTTTCAGCGGCTTCCATAATTCCACCCAGATTTTTCCAGGAAGACAGTGAGTTAATATCGGGATTAAGGAAGTCCTCAAGGATTTCTCCGGAGTAACCTCTTCTGGCAAGCATCAGGGCAAGAGATTCCGGAAGACCATGCAACTCGCTGACACTTTTCAGATTCAGACAGGGTACGGGCCTTGCAGCCCAGCGCTTTCTCAATGATCCTCCAAAAAAGGAAGAGGGTCAGGCTGTAAGCCGGGTTCTGTACCGCCAATGGCGGTGGTGGCCATCCATCTGGGATGTCAGTTGCCTGACACCTCTAGCAGCCAACCCGGAGGTCAAGGGGAACGGGCAATTCCCCGGTCTCAAAGAGACCTCCCTCTCTATTAGGCCTTGCACCGGACAAGGTTTACCATGCGAATACTGTCTCCAGTATCCCGGTGGGCTCTTACTCCACCATTTCACCCTTACCCCTGATCAACGTAGCCTGTGTTCCGGTAAACCGGAATCCTGCAGAACTGAACTGTTCAGGGGCGGTATCGTTTCTGTGGCACGTTCTCTCCGTTGCCGGAACCGGGATTTCCCCGGTGTCCTGCCCTGTGGAGCCCGGACTTTCCTCCCCTTGCGGGGTTGACCACCCGCCTGACCCTGATTACTCTCTATACTGAACCAGCGAAAGAACTGTCATCCATCCAGATTACGAAACGTCCGCATATTGGACATGTGAATGCCAATCCCTGATTTATTTCAACTGCTGTCTGTGGAGGAAGATTTGTCAAACATCCGCCACAGGCACCTTTGTTAAGCCCGACAATAACATTCCCCTTGCTTGCTGATCGAAGCTGCTCATACTTATCGAGAAGACGACGATTGATATCTGGCTTGATCTCCTCACGCTCATTTCTGAGCTTATCGGTGTTCTCCTCAAGTACCTCCAGCTTGCTATCGAGAATGTCCTGTCTCTTCTGGAATCTCTCTTCATTTCTTTCCCAGACTCTTTTCGCCTCTTTAAGGTTTTCCTCAGAGGTTTCCTCTTCATACATCAGCTCAAGCAGTTTTATATCAAGTTCACTTATCTTATTCTCAGAGTACTTGATCTGTACAAGCATTGTACGGTATGCTTCGTTTGTCTTCATTTCGAGCAATTTATTCTTGAATTCAGCAAGCTCTTTCAGGGTATTCTCTTTTTCTCCTGTGCTTTTTCGATTCATTTCTCTTATTTCTTCGATCTTCTTCTTCTCGTTCTCATAATCGCTTCTCTGTGATTGTATTTCCCGTTCGTAAATTCTCTTCTCTCTGGGAATCTCCTCCATCTCAGAAGACAAACTGACAATTCGGGAATCAATCTCCTGCAGGCTAATCAACTTCTTCAGGTCATCATTCATTTAATAACTCCCGATATTTCAAGTAAAAAGAGGGTACCCGGAAGGGTACCCCCTGTTATATCAGATACAGATGTTCTGCAGTTTTCACAATACATGACAGTGCCACCTCATCACCGATTGCCTGAAATGGTGGGCGGGACAGGATTTGAACCTGCGACCCCAAACGTGTGAAGCTTGTGCTCTAGCCAACTGAGCTACCCGCCCTTTCAAGCAGATGATGGTGGGCCCACCTGGACTCGAACCAGGGACCGACCGGTTATGAGCCGGTAGCTCTAGCCAACTGAGCTATGGGCCCGACAAGTGAACAAACTTATCCTGAAAGGGTTCATTTGTCAAGATGAAAACAATGTTTTCAGTTCTGTGCCACTTGCGTATTCCCTCATTCATTCTTCATATTCCGCGAGTTCGCGATGGTGACATGTGCCGGAGTGGCGGAATTGGCAGACGCGGCGGACTCAAAATCCGCTGTCCCTTGCGGACTTGAGGGTTCGAGTCCCTCCTCCGGTACCAAAACAGTGCCACCCACTGTTAAAAACGACAAACGAAGCTTTTCAATTGAAATCTCAACTTCAGGGCTCCTGACATCGGATAGTTAAGAGCTTGTTACCCCTTGACATTGCGTT
>CBDVBK010000013.1:0-55456 GCA_965372215.1 uncultured bacterium
ATGATGAATTTCGTTAAATTCCCAAAACAGCGACATCAGGGGTGGGGAATGTGAGTTACATTCATCATTTTAATGGTATTGTTTTGATATGAGGTTGTCAAGGGGAAGAACTTGCTGGAAAGAAACAGTGACAGGCAACACTCAACAGAAGCATGTTCTTGGGGGACACACAGCAGAGACATGTTCTTGGGGGACACGCAGCAGAGAGTCATGCTTTGGGGGGACACGCAGCAGAGCGTCATGCTTTTGGGGGACACGCAGCAGAGCCTGCATGTCCCCTATAAGCTGAAAACTGCTCCTTCTCTCAGAAAGACAAGGTAACCCCGAGCGGGCAGATTGAACAATCCGGAGACATCCTGAATGTATTGCTGCTGCTTCTCGATATACTGTTCCGCAACCTGCTCCGTGGTTCTTCCATCAAATGTATCGGTCTTGTAGTCAACGACAACAAGCTCATTGTCAATTCTGAGCAGGAGATCGATGTACCGTTTTTCCAGTCCGTTTCGTGTACTTGTAATGTATGGATATTCTCTGCTGATTACGAGTGATTGTTCTATGCTGAAAGGAAGATCCATCCGGAACAGTTCTAATGATAATTCCCTGATTTCATCAAAGTCATCACCATAGATTTTCTTAAGAATGCTATCATGTTCCGCAAACCAGCCGGGGGGATCGGAAAAGTCAATTTTATTCAGAACCGCATGAACATCATCACCTATTCTGGCTCCTCTGCGCTGCCAGTTTTCCGGTTTCATCTGAACTTCAAACATCTTTTCTTCGTTATCGGAATAATTCCCGCTCATTACAGCTTTCTGCCCGGCAGTATTCATGAAAGGCAATTCATCCATCTGTTCCATCTCTTCTACTACGCAGCACTCCGGATCCTTTTCAATTGCCGCCTGCAGGCTTGACCACATCATACCTGCGGGGGAGGTGCCGGGGTTTTCAAGAGGGCTGGCAAACAAAACCAGAGATTCCCTTGGTCTGGTTACTGCTACGTACAGAAGTCTTCTTAACTCAGCGGTTTCCCTTGCTTTATTCTTCTGTGCTATTTCCGGCCAGAAGGGTGTTTTCAGTTTGTATTTATCTTTCCTGTCCATGGGGATGCCAAGATTGAATGCTGCTATCTCATCGTGATCATAGGAAATGACCGGAATTCTGGATTCTGAACGTCCGGAACTGCTTCTCGGCAGTGCGGTCAGAACAACGTGCTTCCATGCCAGACCTTTTGCCCTGTGAACTGTGGTCAATGTTACCGCGCTGCCGTCGGACGGAACGTTTGATGGCTCCTCTATCCTTGCGGGAGAAAGATTCTCATCCAGAAAACCAAGCAGCTCGGTGCAGGACGTAATATTCCCTGACAGGACCTGCTCCAGAATGTACTGGAGATTGCCAAGTCTCCGTATCTCCTGATACGAGGTTGCCCGGATCACTGGAATCATCTCGGTCTGGAAAAACAGTTCGAATAGAAAATCAGCAAGAGGAATGGTCTCGATCGACTCCCTGAATCTTCTGAGGCACATGTTTGCCTGAAGCACCTCCTCAGGACAGTTCTGTTTCTCATCCATATATCCTTTTGTACCATCTTGAATTGCAGTGTTGATAACAGTATCCGATATCCCGAAGAACAGCGATCGGAGAGAATGTACCCATGCGAGCATATCATTCCTGTAGAGCAAACATCTCAGCAGTTCCTTCAGATCGGTAATTTCCGATCGTACGCGGAAATCTCTTGTAGCATCCACGAAATACGGGATGACCTCCCTCTCCAGCACGTTAACGAAATGGTGAAGGTGAGTTGTTGACCGGATGAGCAGTGCATAATCTCCTGGAGATTCACCATCAGCAAATCCCCTCTTGAGATAAGCTGCAAACCACTCTGCCTGCAGTATGGTCCGGTAGGCTGGTTCACTGTACCTGTTCTTCAGTTTATCCGGCAGGTCGGGGAAAAGCACAACTTTTACAGGAACTCCCTCAATCGCTTCAGGGTATGGTTCTATAGCCGAATATTCGCACCCGAATGATTCCTCCTCAGACGTTTGTCTCTCAAACAACTCGGCTCCGAAGGTGTTTATAAATCGGATTATCTTTCTGCTGCTCCTGAAATTAGTGGTAATCGTCTCTTCAATTGCACTACTGCTTTCAAGTTTCTTTCTGAAATCGCGATAGGTTTCTATATCCGCGTTTCGCCAGCCGTAGATGGATTGCTTGTCATCCGCGACGATAGTTATTCTCCCCTCGGGAAGTATACCGGCCTGCTGAATGAATGCGGTAAAGAGATTTACCTGATCCGAACTGGTATCCTGAAACTCATCTATCAGTATATGATCGAATTTCTTTGAGAGACATTCAGCCAGTATACCGCTGCTGGAAATCGCTTTCCATGCGGTATAAAGCAAATCATTGTAAGACAGCCTGCTTCTGTCACTGTCCCATTTGCTCCGAAGCTCCATCGCGAAGGAGCTTGCGAATTTCCATGTCTGTTCAGTGATTTTTCCTGATTTAAGGACAGGTGCAATCCTTTGAAATTCATCTCTCGCTTCACGGAGAACTGCTTTTGCCATGTCCTTGTCAGCCCAGTTCTTCCCGCTTCCTGAATTGAGTTTGATAACGGAACAGAGTCTGGTGACTTCTTCGTAATCAACATCTGAAAGATTATCTCGTAGATTCTTCAGTCCCGCAATGAACTCTGCCCCAATCCTGAAGAGTTTGTCGGAATGATCACTGCATTCATCGAAAATCTCTTCGATTGCGGAGCCATGCTTATCCTCGAAATCATCCAGAATTGAAAAGGCTGCAGTCCTGTCTCCTATATTGTCAATTGAAAGGAGCCACCGCCGTTTTTCTATTCCACGCGATATATCAAGCATTTTGTCAGTACCTATCTGACTCAGAGCATCCTTGCTGTCCCTGAACTTATCTCTTTCAAGCCGGAGAAGCCATGCATCCCATTCACGCAATATCTCGGATGGAGTAAAATGCCCCTCCGTTATTGTGAAGGCAGGATCCACTCCGGTGAAATTGAAAAACTCCCTGAGTACTCTCGACGCAAATCCGTGTATAGTCGTAATCCACGCTCCAGGAATTGCTGAAAGCGCCTCATCGAACTGCTTTATCCCTGAATCTTTCATTGATCGGAGTTTTTCTCTTATTCTGGAGCGCAGCTCTGCTGCCGCAGCATTTGTGAAAGTCACAACAGCAAGTTTCTCAAGCGGGATTCCGATCCTCAGCAATTCTATAACCCTGTCGACTATCAGGGTTGTTTTCCCGGTACCTGCGCTGGCCTGAATAAATACATTTTTCTTCTTCTCAGCGCGGATTGTCTCTCTAGCCTTTATGTCGGAGGGGTTATGCTTAGCATTCATCGGATACTTATCATCCCGTTGAGCAGCTCCATTCTGCTGTCAGAGGCAGCTTTAGTCTTGATTCTCTGAGACGGTGTTTTTCTGCACAGGTTTTTGCAATCGCAGAAATCGCAGTTTCCGGTTGGAACCGGAGGAAAAAGACCTTCCTGCATCATAGAAGCGATTCGCTCGAAATTGCTCTGTACTGTATTCATAATCTGCTCGATCCCGTCACCGGAATAACCGACCAGTCTGCCCGGCTCCCCCGCGGAAATACTGGCATAAGTTACCTTTGATATATTCTTTTCAGGGTAGCTGCTTTTCATCATCTGGTAATAGAATGGAAGCTGGTAATACTTCCCTTTTTCAATATCCCCTTTCGACGGAAGCTTTCCTGTCTTCAGATCAAGCACAACCAGATCTCCACTCGTATCCTCAAGAATGAGATCTATTCTGCCGCAGATATCCAGATCGCCGATTTTCCCCTGCAGATCTACTTCTCTATCGATGAACTTCCATCCCTCAGCAGCAAGAACATCAAGACTCTTTCGGATGATCTCCTTCTGTTTCTCCAGAAAGATCTCTTCGAGATGGGAGTTTCCGAGTTTCGATACCAGATCGGATTTGTCAGCTTCACGGAGGAGAATGCTGATTATGTCACTGTCGGCAGGATTCCACCCATATACGCGGATTATTTCCTCTACTGCTTCATGTACGATTTTACCCGTAAGGCGGGAATCGGGAGAACTGCTCACGAGAGGCATTTTTCTCTCATTCAGTTTCCATAACCTTCCGGCAAGAAAGGCGAATGGACATCTCATGTAACTTTCGAGCATGGTTGCTGTATACATATGCGTTCTGAATGGAGAATTATCGAAGACACCGTCGTAGCAGTCAAATTTTCCGGGATCCATTCTGGAACTCTCCGCAGTGAGAGAACCAGCAAAGAAAGGGCTTCCGTGCAGATTATTACTGTTCACCGCAAAAGCTCTCTGCTGCCCCTGATGAGTTCCCCCAAGCATCTGCTCCACCGCTGAAGAGGAGCTCACGCTGAACCATGCGGGATCAGGAGAATAGTCGGAATCTACCGTAACAAGATTTGAGATGAATGAAGAAGGATATATTTCACTTCCAGCAGCATCCCTCTGTCTGTAAATTATATCCAGTGTTCTGCCGGCAGTTTCTCCGGCCTGCCTGAGCAGGTATCCGTCCTCTATTTCTCTTTCGGATTTCAATGTCATCTGTAATTTTTTTCGAAGTTCATCACTGAGGCGAGGATCCTCAATTGAAGGCCTGGGGTAAACACCCTCTTCAAGATCCATCAGTATCACACTGCTGAAGAGGCTTCCCCTGGCTTTCTCTATGGTGAGAATCTGAAAACCATGTCGAGAGCCTTCTCTCAGGACGATCGTCTTCTCCTGGTAGTACAGTCGAAGAGAGTCTATGAACTGCTGCCATGAAACTTCTCGATCCCAGCGGAAACTGTTCGGATCAAAGAGAGCTTCTATCAGTTCTGACGGCAATCCTCCTGCTGATATATCTTCCACAAGGGCTTTCAACAGGCTGAGATAATCAACGGGAACCGCTCTATTCGGGAGATCACAATAAAAATCATCCAGTTTCCGCATTAGTCTGCCTGATTTGTTGCCGCTATCGAGGGAAACGAACCAATCCCTCCAGCGTTCGAGTCCCATGCGAATTCCGCTTGCTTCAACAACCCCGGCGATTTCAGACGGGCCAGGATTAAGATCATCTGAAAGAATGCCGCTGGATAGAATCTCTTCAATCAGGGTATAGTGAAAGTCTCCTTCATTGATACGGATCAGATCAAGTACGAATTTCCCTGCGGGAACTGCAGACAGTTTTACTTCAAGAGAACAAGCGGTCGGAACGCCCTCATGATGGGCAAGAAACACGAGACTGTCACCCACGTTTTTCCTTCGGATCACAGTTATTTCTGAAAGTGGAATATTATTTTTTGTGTTAAGTTCGATGATTCGCTTCAGCGCTGCCCTTGAAGCACCCATTTCTCCGGAAACAGCGGTAATATGAAAACCACCGGAAGGTACTGATGGGCGGGATTGCACGTGAAGTGCCTCGAAGAAATTCGCGAAGTGATTCATGGCTTCCCTGCCTCCAGGCATCCTGATTGAAGTAATACCCTGATTTTCAAGCAGTTTTCTGGTTCTGGCATAAACCTTATTCCACTGAGAGTTCTCTTCCAGTGGACTGAACCAGAATATTCTTGAGCTATGATCAAAGAATCGTCTGAGAAATCGCCTTTGAGCGGGATTAAGATCATAAAAGCCGTAAAAAATAACCGATCCGGCTTCATCATCCGGAAGTGCCTGTTCCATTATCATATCTCCACAGCATGTATGATGCTCTCTGCGATATGCGCTGTACTTCCCGAATACTCTTCCGATAACGATTTCTGTTTTCGTCTGTTCCCCCGAAAGCGAAAGGGAAGTCTGCTCATATATCTCCGGAGTAACGCCGTGTTCAAAGAGGTTTTCGAAAAATGTTCCCATTGAATGAGCGGTCTCGGAATTATTCCTGAGATAGTATAGAGGTTCACCAGGTTCAATTACTTCCATTGCCCGCAGAGTGAAAAGAGTTCTGTCAGCGTGGCTTACCGTTTCCATATCCATCGGTACGGCACTGAGTTCAGAAGCAAGATGTCTGATACCCGGAAGGAACTTAACCCCGCCGATTATTCCCCCGTCGGTCTGCTCCAGAAGCAGCTTGCGCAGTCTATCCAGCTGTCCGGTTCCAGCAGCAACAACGGTCAGCTGTTCACCACTCGTTAAGATTTCCCCCGCAAGTTCGAGAAAATCCATCTCAAGTGCTCTGTAATGTCCCTCATAAAGAGTTTTTATGCCCATATTTCCGATTCATTCAAGAAGAAAATCATGCTGTTCACTGAAATATTTTCTATAAGCCACAAATTAACTGTCCTATTCAGAATCATTTTCTTCAATCAGGTCAAGTGCAGCAGAAGAACCAGGCTGATAATAAATCTATATTGCCTGTTTTTCCAGCGGAACTGATTATGTTCTTCAATCCGGTGTACAAATCGTTAAAGGAGTAGTATTAATAATAAATCAGTTTTTGCTTATATGATAAGGATTATGACCGGATTATCATATAAGAAGAACTGACAGGAATCTGTACGAAGCAAAAAAACAGAGGTAGAAACAGAGTGGTGTAAATCAGCACTATTCCCTGCAGACAATTGTAACAAAGAAATGATTACATGAGTACGGTTGAAATACTTCTCCTGGCTATCGGACTCGCTCTGGACACAACTGCCATATCATTTGCGGCAGCCTCTTCCGGGTACACAAAGGATTCCAGAGCTGTCTTTCGTTTGTCGTTTCATTTCGGGTTTTTCCAGTTTCTGATGCCTGTTCTCGGCTGGTTTCTAGGCAGGAGTTTTTTTAGCAGTATTTCTTCTTACGACCACTGGATCGCTTTCGTTCTGCTTGCCATTGTTGGAATCAGGATGATACGATCAGGTCTGAAGCCAACCGAACTGAATTCAAAAACAGACCCCACCCGTGGTTATACTCTTGTCATGCTGTCAATTGCTACAAGTATTGACGCTTTTGCGATCGGTTTGAGCTTTGCTGTACTGGAAGTAAGTATCTGGTATCCAAGCGTGCTGATCGGCATTGTAACAGTCGTTCTTTCGCTGGCGGCAATTAAACTTGGGCACAGGCTGGAAGCCGTCTTCGGACAGCGGATGGTAATATTCGGAGGAGCGCTGCTGATCTTTCTTGGTTTCCGGATACTTTACTCTCACCTTCTGGGATAGACTTCCGCTTTGCTAAAAAATCTATTATTGCTAATAGTAGAGATGGTGTTGGGGGGTTACTTCATATATATCCGGGTTCCTGCCTGAACAAAGGGGGAGGTCCGCTGATTATCACTGATATCGAGAAGCTTCAAAAGAAACTCGCAGCTATTCGCAAGTCCGATAGCAGTCAATCTGAGGAAGAGATTATCGTTCTTCTTGATCTGGCGGAAATCCTTTATAAAACAGATCCTGATGAAGCCTGTAGCCTTGCCGAGCAGGCTCTATTTATAGCAAAGAAGCTTGAAATTGAAATCTACTGCGCTAAATGTTACAGGATTAAGGGTATTTCGTACTCATACAGAGGCGAGTATGAGAAAGCCCTTGATTTCAGTCTTAAAGCCCTTGCGATTTATGAGGATACCAACGATAAACCCGGTATTTTCAGCGCACTTAATTCTATCGGCATCATCTACGGGAAGAGTAAAGATCATAGCAATGCGTTGAAGTACTACTTCAGATCCCTTGCAATAAGTGAAGAGATAGGCGATAAAAAAGGAAGTGCGGTAACAAACAACAATATCGGCAACATATACCAGGATCTGGGGGATTTCGATAAGGCGCTGAAGTATTCTGAAAGGTCTCTGCAATCCTTCACTGAACTGAATGATGACCTTGGAATTGCCACTTCATTCAATAATATCGGATTATTGCTTAAGTTCAAGGGTGACCTCGCTGCAGCGAAGAAGCAATTCAAGAATGCTTATGAAATATTCAAGAGAATCGAATACAAAACCGGGCTGGCAGCATCATGTAACAATTTAGGCGAGCTGCTCACGGTCCAGAGGGAATTCAATCAGGCCAGACTATATCTGGATCAGGCTCTTGAAATTGCCAGAGAAACTGACGCGAAATATCGCGAGATACATGCATACGAAAACCTTTCAAATCTGTGCGAGAAAACAGGCGATTTCTCTGGAGCGCTTGAATATTACAGAAAATACAACGATCTCTCGGAGAAGGTTTTCAGTGATGAAAGCTCAAAAAATATGATTCAGCTTCAGATAAAATTTGAAACTGAAAGGAAGAAAAAAGAAGCTGCGATATACAGGCTGAAGAACATCGAGCTGCAGGATGAGATATCTGAGCGCATACATTTCGAGGAGGAACTCAGGAAGCACCAGGATCAGCTGGAAGAACTGATCAATGAACGAACAATCGAACTCAAGAACAGTTACAATAAGCTCGAACGCGGCTTTCAGGGAACAATAGTACTTATCTCGAAGATCACGGAACTGAGGGATCCCTACACTTCCGGACATCAGATCAGAGTCGCAAAACTGGCCTGCGCCATCTCCAGGGAAATGGAACTGCCTGAGGAAAAGATTGAAGCAATACGTATCGCATCTCTGGTTCATGATATCGGAAAGATCAATGTCCCCCAGGAAATACTGAGTAAACCCGGAATCCTTAGTAATCTGGAAATGAAAATGATCCAGATTCACCCTCAGGCGGGATATAGTATTCTCAGTGAAATAAACTTTCCCTGGCCAATAGCTGAAATTGTCAGAGAACATCATGAATACATTGATGGATCTGGCTACCCCCGTGGTCTGAAAGCAGATGAAATATCGATAGAAGCACGGATCTTATGTGTTGCAGATGTCATTGAAGCAATGTCATCTCATCGTCCTTACCGGGCGGTTCTGGGTTTGGAGGAAGCGGTAGAGGAAATAACTGATAATGAGGGTATCCTTTATGACAGGGATATTGTCAGAGCCTGTAAAAAGGTTATATGTGAGAAAGGATTCAATTTTGATTAGATCTTCTGCCGGGGAAGTGAGTTCAAACGTTTGAATACTGAAATAGCGGCTCTCAAACGCAGGCTGAAAAAGATGCGTTCAGAACCTCCTTCCGGGAAAACCGGTTGCGCAAGAGTCGATTTGCTGAATGAACTTGCCGGGGCTCTGTACAGATCCAAACCATTAATCGCTGAGGCATACGCCATGGAAGCCATGATTCTTTCTGAAAGAATCGGATACAGAGAGGGAGAGGCAAGAAGTAATAATTATATCGGTATTACATTCGCCTTCAGAGGAAAATACTATGAAAGTATGGAGCACTTCAATACCGCTCATGCGATTTTCACTGAACTTGATGACAGAATGGGTATCGCCAGAACACACACTAACATTGGAGTTGTATACAGCGATCAGAGCAGATTTGACCTTGTCCTTGATCATCATTTGAAGGCGGTTAGAATTTACGAGGAAATCAATGATAGAAATTGTATCGCTCATTCCCTGAATTGCATTGGTGTTGTTTTCCGAAAACGCAATGATCTGAAGAAAGCGGAATATTACTACCTGAAAGCCCTCAGGATAAGGGAAGATACCGGAGACATACGCGGGTTGGCAAAGTCCTATAACAACATGGGAATTATAGCAAAGGAAAGCGGCAATCTGGAAAGCGCAGTAGATTACTACACGAAATCTCTGAAGCTGAAGGAAGAACTGAATGACAAGCAGGGTATTGCGATTTCATACAGCAATATCGGAGATATTCATATGGAACTGGAAGAATATACACCGGCTCTTGAATACTACAGAAGATCGCTGTCGATTGGAGAGGAACTGGAGGACGAAAAAGGTATATCAAGCAATTGCAAGTTTATAGGTCACATCATGATCATTATTGAAAAGTATGATGAGGCTCTGGAATACCTTAATCGAGCCCTGCGGATTTCCTCCAGTATCGGAGCCAGAATGTATGAATCAGACTGCTACAGAGAACTTTCCGATCTTCACAAGGCAATGGGTGACTATGAAAAAGCTTTTCTTTTCTTCAAGAAGTTCAGTTCCCTGACGAAGGAGATATTCAGTGATAAAAGCGCTGAGACTATCGCAAAGCTTCAGATCAGGTATGAAACCGAACAGAAAGAGAAAGAAGCAGAACTGTACTATCTGAGAAATGTAGAACTGCGCAGAGAAATCAATGATCGAAAGCTTGTGGAAAGTAAATTGGTTGCTCACGAACGCCTTCTCGAGGAACGTGTGAAGGATCGCACAGTTGAACTTCAGGAAAGCATGCGGAAGCTTAAGAAAAGTGTGGAAGGAACCATTCATACTCTCTCTAGAATAATCGAATCAAAGGATCCTTATACATCAGGACATCAGCTGAGAGTTGCGGAACTTGCGCGAATGATAGCAATTGAACTGGGATTTGATGAAGACAGGGTCGAAGCTGTTTTTATGATTTCTCTTGTTCACGATATCGGCAAGATCAGCATACCTCAGGAGATCCTCTCCCGTCCGGGACAACTGTCCGAACTCGAACAGGAAATTGTACAGACACATTCACAGATCGGATATGATATACTTTCAGAAGTGGAATTTCCATGGCCTGTTGCCGATGTTGTCCTGCAGCATCAGGAATTGTATGATGGATCAGGTTATCCGAATAAGCTTAAGGGTGAAGATATCATGATTGAGGCGAGAATTGTCGCAGTAGCTGATGTTGTGGAAGCCATGACATCACACCGACCATACAGATCCATCCCCGGTCTTGAAAATGCCATTGAAGAGATCACTCTCAATTCCGGCATACTGTACGACCCGGATGTAGTCGATTCATGCAGGAGAGTAATCTGTGAGAAGGGTTTCAGTTTCAAGTGACTACTACAGGACAGCTTGGGAGACAACTGTTATCAATTCGGAACAGAATCACGTCCGAAAAGGAACTCTCCGGTTTGCGCAAATTACGAAAAAGGGAAATTCAGCTCCTCACTGAGCTTGGTAACCTCTCTGCTGCCGTTGCTTCATCTGAAAATCTTATTTCAGACTATCCGTTATGGCCTGCAGGATATTCTATTCTGGCTGATATTCTGTGCAGATCCCGCAGATGGGAAGAGGCTGAAAAGCTGTTTGAAAAGGCTGCGAACCTGTATGAGAAAACTGGCAATTCTGATTCAGCCGCCCGTCTGAGAATGGGACCAGTTTACAGACTTTCCGAGGCAAGAAGTGATTTCGCAAAATGCCTCAGCCTCTGCGGGACTGACAGTGAACTTGGAGCAGTTCTTCAAGTACGGTGCAGAAGACAGATGAATCAGAAGGTATTCCTTCCACCGGCATGCACTGACTGGCTGGCTGGAAAGCTTCTACTTCTGGAGCAGATCCGGCAGGGAAGATCCCCCTACAGACTTTTTGATGAAGTTGTTGATTGGAAAAGCACAGAGCCGGAGTGGAGATGGCGGTTCATCGTCGAAAGTATTGAAATCTGGCATAGTCATAATTTAAGTACGGAGAAGTGGCGGAAACCTGTAAAGGATACTGCTCAGCCGGTCCTGGACCCGAGATTCACAAAGGAATGGAGTACACTACCTCATGACTGACAATTCTGATCTGGAAGGACTTACGACCCTGGGAGGAAAAAGTCTTCCTTCAAAAAAGCTGGAAGTATTTCCTAACCACCATCCCGAGCGTAATTATATCGTAACACTGACCTGTGATGAGTTTACCTGCATCTGTCCCCAAACAGGCCAGCCGGATTTTGCCTCAATCACCATAGAGTATGTACCTGACAGAAAGATCGTGGAATCCAAATCACTGAAACTATATTTCTGGTCCTTCAGAAATGAAGGTGTTTTTCATGAGCACGTGGCCAACATGATTCTTGATGATCTTGTGAAAGCCCTGGATCCGCGGTGGTGCAGAGTTATTGCGGACTTCGGAATCAGAGGGGGAATTTCTATTTCTGTCGATGCGGAATACGGAGAGGCTCCATAACTCAATCAGCATCCTTCAACGATCTGCAAACCTGTGCATCAATAATTCTTTTTCGTCCTCTATTCAAGTATTATTGAAAACTATCTGAACCATTCGACTCGGGCATAAGCACTGTGGTTGTGTATGCTTTCGTGGTTTTCTGCCGTAACCTGGAACCAGATCACTCTTTCATCTTTCATCAGTTTCTCGGCGGTATTCCGAACCATATCTTCAACAAACACGGGATTATCGTAGGCCTGTTCAGTTACATACCGTTCATCAGGCCTCTTGAGAACCGCGTAAACAGGGGATGATGCTGATGATTCCGCTATCTCAATCAGTTCCTCTATCCATACAATCGTCGGACTCCCGTTCTCGTCAGGTTTGCTTCTGACATCAATCGTGATATATCCACGCTGGTTATGCGCGCCATACCTGCTGATCTCTTTGCTGCACGGACACAAACTGCTGACAGGTACGGATACGCTCAGGATAAAATCAGTTGAATCAGGACCAGTTCTGCCAGTGAACCTGCACTGATAACTCATTTTTGCGGAGGTATCTGTTACAGGGGCTTTTCTTTCGAGGAAATACGGGAAACTGATTTCCATACCGGCTGATTCAGAGTCGAGAACCTGTTTCAATTCCTCCAGAATTTCAGGGATTGTATGTCCCGTGAATTCGCAGGAATGTCTGCTGAGAACCTCCACAAAACGGCTCATATGTGTACCCTTGAAATGGTGAGGAAGCGCTACTGACATCGAAATAGTCGCAACGGTCTGCTGTTTTTCGTTTTCCCGATCCAGAATTGTTATCGGGTATTGAAGATCTTTAACACCGGCTTCATCAAGGGGTATTTTTCGCGGGTCATGACTGTTCTGAACATCGTTCATGATTCTTCTGAACCCCGATATCTGCAACCGGAAGAAGGAGTTTCCCTGATCTCCACCATACTCAGATTCGGAAGAGCAGGTTTGAGACGGGTCCATATCCATCTTGCGATATTTTCACTGGTTGGATTCGAAAGTCCTGGAATATCATTCAGAAAGGAGTGATCAAGTTCCTCAAGCACAGGCCGGCAGAGTAATTTGATGGCACTGTAGTCCATTACCCAGCCGGTTTCCTCTCCAACAGGTCCTTCTACATAAATGCCAAGATGAAAAGTATGGCCATGCATACGGCCGCATTTCTGGCCGGGAGGAAGGTTCGGAAGTAAATGCGCCGCGTCAAAGGTGAATAATCTGAAAATTTCCATGTTTCTCTCTCTTCTATGGAATACCTGTGTATTTATGCATCTGCAGACTTAATCGCCAGCTGGGATGTTCAAGACAGTACTCAATTGCAAGCCGGATATTTCTCTCAAGATTCACTCCTGATATCGGTTGAAGAAAGAAATGCCTGAAGTCCAGGGAAAGATATTTCTCGGGATCAATACCCTCCTGGGGATATACAAGTTTGAGTTCATCTCCCTCCCTGATTACAGGATACTCACCAGCCTTTGGACTGACACAAATCCAGTCGATTCCATCCGGAGCGGCAAGAGTGCCATTGGTCTCGAGCAGAATTTCAAATCCTTTATCGTGCAAAGTGTCTACCAACTCGGAATCAAGCTGCAACAGGGGTTCACCACCCGTGCACAGAATCTTTCGCGATGGGACATCTCCCTGCCAGCATCGGCATGCAGCTTCGGCGAGGGAAACAGCAGATACGAATTCACCTCCGGAGGAACCATTAATTCCCATATAATCAGTATCGCAGAATGAGCAGTCAAGATTGCATCCTTCGAACCTGCACAGGACAACTGCAGCCCCGGTGTTGTCTCCTTCACCCTGCAGCGTGTAAACCATTTCCTTTACTCTGTAGTTCATTCGCATCCGCATTTCCCGTAATAAGCGGCAGGATCTTTCAAGCCGTTCTCCCTGAAACCCTTCAACCTCAGACAGCATGCATCACAGCGACCACAAGCCCGCCCTTCTCTGTCCGGATTGTAGCAGCTTACAGTCAATGAATAATCAACGCCAAGTTCGAGTCCAAGCCTGATGATCTCAGCCTTAGTCATATTAAGAAGTGGGGTATGAATCCTCGTGGGATAACCTTCAACCGCTGTTTTCGTCGCGAGATCCGCAAGCTTCTGAAAAGCGGAGATGTACTCCGGGCGACAATCAGGATAACCACTGTAATCCAGTGCGTTAACACCTATGTAAATGTGCCCTGAATCTATCACCTCAGCCCATCCCAGAGCCATTGAAAGGAAAATTGTATTCCGTGCAGGGACATACGTCGGAGGTATTTCCTCAGGGTTCCCAATGATTGCGCTGTTTACCGGAACATTCCCCGTACCTGTAAGTGCGGATCCTTCGAAAAGGCGGGGATCAAGAGATACTGTTATATGATCCTCGGTTCCGAGAATTCGGGCAATGTTGGCGGCGGCTTCAAGTTCCCTTGAATGCTTCTGGCCGTAACTGAAAGACATCGCGTATATGGCGAACCCCTCAACTCTGGCAACAGCCAGGGTCGTCGCGGAATCAAGCCCGCCGCTGAGAAGAACTACGGCTCTGCTCTCCCTGTTCATATTTTCTCCAGGCTGTCAGTTCAGTTCAGTATCAATACTTTCCTGGTTAAAACGGTTCCTGGTGCACTCAGTCTGATCAGGTATAGCCCTGATGCGAGAGATTCGCCTGAATCACTCGTAACATCCCAGACAGAGACATGATCCCCCGGGGCGGTTGCGCAGTTCAGAGTAGCAACCCGCCTCCCTTCCAGACTGTACACGGCAAGGTCTGCAATTCTGCCCGTTTGCGGAATATGCAGTTCCACGCTCATCTGTGAAACAGTCGGATTCGGGTACGGCTCCCCCATCCGGTAAACCAGTGGATCAACCGGGGCTCCTTCCATTCCAGTAGTCGTCAGGTCTATGCTGTATACCTGCCCCCCGTTACCCATCTGTCTTGCATGAACAGCCTTTCCAGAGGCTGTCGCATAACTCCCGTCAGAACTTACGCTGACGCTGTAGATCGAGCCTGGTTCGTCTATGTCATCAAGAAGATTGAATATCAAGCCACCATTGCGCTCAAAGGCTGTGAAAACATCACCAAATGTTCCCTGATACTGTCCCCAGCTTCCGGCAACGATTACCGAACCATCTTCAGAGATGTCCACAGAAGTGACAAAATCTCCGTAATCGTTGTACTGCCACAACTGAGTCGGTGAACCTCCTTCAGGCCAGTCGAACGCAATGACTTTTCCTCTGAGTGGACTGGTTCCCATTGTTCCGCCAGCAGCGGTCTGGCCGTCACCGCTTATCCCCACACCCGTTGCCCAGGTATGCCCCGTATAGAAATTCAGAAGCTGAACCCAGGAAGTTCCATCGAATTCGTAGAACTTGATACGTCCATAGAAGTCGCCATTTACCAGTCTTGTACCATCATCGGAAATTCTCGCAAGTGACTGACTGTAATTTCCCACAGGGGTGCCGACAAGACTTCCGTCAGTCATATCGTAAACCATGCATCCGGAAGCAGCATCATAGACCGAGGCCACTACGCGTGAATTGTCACCGCAGATTTCAACGCCGTCTGTCTGACTTCCCACAACAAACAGCGCAGTCTGCCAGATTGCGGAACCGGTGGAAGTATCCACGCATATGAGCGAATCTCCCGAGCTGTTGATGTAGACAAGATACAGACCGTCAGATGAAATATCCTGTTTCCTTCCGGGATCAAGAGACAGATCAGGTACAGATGACCCGGACAGCCAGGCAAATATTCCGTCTATATTGGAAGCTGCTGAAAACATCAGAGTATCCTGCCCTGCAGCTACATCCATATCCCATTCATTACCAGGCATAGAAAAAGCCCAGAGAGGTATTTCCGTTCCAAATGTATCATATCTGGAAATTCTGTCATTGTTGAGACCCCAGCAGACCAGAATTCCCGCACCATCCCTGCAGATCACCGTTTCATTTGCGATTGCAGCCTGGTGATTTCTGTCAACCCAGAACACCTCTGGAGGCAGATCGGTGCCGCCCGTATTGCCGGTCTCCTCAAATTGCTCAGTGTTTTCAACGATTTCTCCATTGATCTCTGTCGTCACGGCTGTGATAACACAACCGTCTGTGCCGGTTTCAGTGATTTCAGTGAATCCCGTAAACCCTGAACCAAGCATTGCGATAACAATCAGGCATTCAAACATATTAACCTCCCAGTGATAATTCTAAAAAGCTATTTCAGATTATATCTGATTTTCTCTCTACCACCCACCGGGGTAACCTGACATGACTATTTCTATTGCTGCATACCGCTCATGACAGGAGCAGTTTCATTATCTGTCAGTATTCGCCTTGGGACTGTCTTTGATATACAATGTAATCCGCTGCTTTACAAAATGATATCTCTGCAATCTATGAGGATTGCTTCAAGACCATTTGCCTTGAGTATCTCACCCACGAATTTATCCTCAGGCTGGCAGTATGAGAGACAAAGAGTACATCTCCCTGTTCAGAATTTCTCCCGATTAACGTCAGTTCAGTATCATAACTTTCCTGGTCAAAACGGTACCGGGAACACTCAGTCTGATCAGGTAGAGCCCTGCTGAGAGAGCTTCACCTGAATCACCCGTAACATCCCAGACAGAGACATGATCTCCTGGAGCGGTTTCGCAGTTCAGAGTAGCTATACGTCTGCCATCGAGGCTGTACACGGCAAGGTCATTGATTCTGCCCATTTGCGGTACATGCAATTCCACGCTCATCTGTGAAACAGTCGGATTGGGATACGGTTCCCCCATCAAGTAAACCATTTGATCCGCAGGGACTACTTCTATTCCATTAGTCGTCAGGTTTATGCTGTAAACCTGCCCCCCGTTACCCATCTCTCTTCTATGAACGGCCTTACCCGAAGCTGTCGCATAACTCCCGTCAGAACTTACACTGACACTGTAGATCGAGCCCGGTTCATCAATATCATCAAGAAGATTGAATATCACGCCACCATAGCGATCAAAAGCAGTAAACACATCACCAAAAGTTCCCTGATACTGTCCCCAGCTTCCGGCAACAATTACTGAACCATCTTCAGAGATATCAATAGAAGAGACATAATCTCCGTAATCGCTGTACTGCCAAAGCTGAGTCGGTAAGTCTCCTTCGGGCCAGTCGAATGCAATGATTTTCCCACTATATGGATTATATTCCATTGTTCCACCTGCAATAGTATGCCCGTCCCCACTTATCCCCACAGCCGTTGCCCATGTATGCTCTGTATCAAAATCCAGAACCTTTATCCAGGAAGCTCCATCAAATTCATAGAACTTGATGTGTCCATCGTATCCGCCATGCACCAATCTTGTACCGTCATCAGAGATTTTGGGAGGATTCTCACTGCCATTTCCAAAAAGTGTGTCAACCATGCTTCCATCCGTCATATCGAAAACCTGGAGCCCGTAATAATGAACAGGACTTGATACAACAACACGTGAATTGTCACCGCAGATTTCCACAAAGCAGAAAATGAACCACTTGGTTTCCTCCCAAATCAGCGCAGTCTTCCAGACCTCAAAGCCGGTGGAAGTATCCACGCAAATGAGTGAATCCTTCGGGCAGTTGACGTAGACAAGGTACAGACCATCGGATGAAATATCCTGTCCAACTCCAGGTTCAAGAGACAGGGTAGGAACTGATGATCCGGTCAGCCATGCAAATAAACCCACTACCAGACAATTTGCTGAAAATACAAGTGTATCCTGCCCCGCGGCTACATCCATATCCCAGCCGTTATTACCTGGCATAGGATGACTCCAGAGAGGCGTATCAGATCCGAATGTATCATATCTGGAAATTCTGTCATTGCTGAGATTCCAGCTGACCAGAATCCCCGCACCATCCCTGCATATTACCGTTTCATCTGCGACTGAACCCTGGTGATTTCTATCAACCCAGAACACCTCTGGAGGCAGATCGGTACCGCCAGTGTTGCCGGTTTCCTGTAATGCCTGCCCCGTGTTCTCAATGATTTCTCCATTGATCTCTGTGATCACTTTGGTGATAACACAACCATCTGAATCTGTTTCAGTGATTTCAGTGAATCCCGTAAACCCTGAACCAAGCATTGCGATAACAATCAGGCATTCAAACATATTAACCTCCCGGTGATAATTCTAAAAAGCTATTTCAGATTATATCTGATATTCTCTCTACCACCCACCGGGGTAACCTGACATGACTATTTCTATTCCTGATTAACTACAGGCAGATCAATCATATAAACTCTCTGAAATCCCGATATCGGATCGAGGTTCCAGGCCAGACTGCCATTCGGTGTAATGCTGAACTGCCAAAATTTTCCTGTCCTGGGGAACTCCGCCGTACCAATATGGTCTCCATCGTTATCAATTATATCAAAGACAGGTCTCTCTTCTGTTCCACGCTGGATCCACAGATTTCCGCGGTTGTCAACTCCCAGATCAACTATGAGTGTGTGGAAGGGGTCCGGTTCAAAGCCTTCGGGGAGAGTGTTCAAACCCAGAGAAGAAAATTGAATTCTCGTATAATCTGTTTCTTCGAGTAATTCCTCTGGAGTTTTCGCGACTGGCGGAATTCCAAGTGAAAATGAAAAGAGAGAATTCCCATGAATATCCCAGCAATGAACTTCATACTGGAATGCAGACATATTTGTGTAAAATATCCGTCCGTTTCTATTATCAGATGCCATTATTGAGTAACCAAGCATGCCTGTTGGAGTCATAGGAGCTTCTTCAGCATTCTTTACAATTAATGTATCTGCAAAGAATTCCAGATCTCTATCGGTACTATTCAGTGCATAAAGGGAAGGTATGAATATTAATGCCAGATCAACCCCCTGCATGCCAAAATCAATCCCACAACCGGCTATATGGTCATCGTCTACTGAAGTAATCGCGCTGGGTGGGATTGGTGGCCAATCCACCAGATCTGAGAGACTTTCACCATTTTCGGCAAGGATAATAAGAGAGCTTTTCAGCATATCTCTTATAATTATCCTGCCATCCGGCTGCAAGATAAGTTCCTGGGGAAATAGAAACTCGCCGGGTCCACTTCCCTTCCTTGAGAAGATCGACAGATAAGTGCCTTCCGGGGAGAACTTCCTGATGCAACAGGCGCTCTGATCAAGCATGAGTATCGATCCTGATGGTGATACTTCCGCATCAACAATCGAACCCAGAACATAGCAGGAATCTCCGGTTTCAATACCTATGCTGTCACGTACAGTAATACTTAGCCTGTCTGGAAATGGTTCATACCATTCCGAATCAGCGCATCCTGAATACAAAGAAACAACCATGCAAAAGAGAATGGTCAAGATGCCTTTTCTATGGAAATTCATGTTCCTCCAAATCTGAACACCGATGTGGAATTATCTTCCTCAGTTAATCGTCCCGACATTTTTCAATTCCTTTGATATTTTCTTCTTAATTTTCTTATAGGATGGAGGAGGACCGGTATTGAGTTTTTTTCTGTTAATGAATAAAGAATCAGAAACGCCCCATTCGTTAAATACCTCCCTGTTAGAGGTATTTATCTCATTGAAAACAACCTGATCTCCAAATTCCGAAGAAGCGCGCTTCGCCCTTTCAAAAACCATGTTGTAAGCCGGGCACCATCCATTTATAAGTCCTGTGACAGTTACCCTGTCATGGTCTGATTCAGGCTCCTTACAGGCTTCAATCCATTTTGGCGGAACAGCATCATTCGAAAATGGCTTCCACAGTAGAACCCGTCCGAACAAACCTTCTTTATCCACCTGAACATATCCCTGTTTCTTGAACCAGGATGCTCTCATAAACACAGGCAGAGGCACTCCCCATGCAACTAACCCTTTCGCGCCTCTCTTTTTCACGTCCTCTTCCGCTGCCTTAATCAATGCCTTGCCTGTTCCCTTTTTCTGACAGTTCCCAACCCCCTTGTTTTTATATCCGTGGACCCAGATACACAGAATGAAGTATAAATCGCTGCCTTCAGCTGAAGAGTATTCGATTGGGATATATTGAATCATGCCAACTGGCTTATCTTCATCATTCAGGGCTAATTTTACACCTAATCCCTTATCTTTCATATTCTGATACCAGTGTTCTTTATGGTTTCCAGCTTCCCTTATTTCATCTGACCAGTCTTCGAGACAAACAAAGTAATTACTCTCATACTCTTCTGTTAAATCAACGATTTTCATGATCTCCCTTATTCAACATTCAGTCATCTGTCGTTTCATCATCCCAATCGTAGAATGAGATATTGATTCTTCGTTTCAGTTCCCAATCGTATACATAAAGAATCATGTCGGCATGTACGAAACGGGAATTGAAATCTTCAGGATCGTTGTACTCCGCAACGGAGATGGAGTAGCGAGATGTCAGCTCGAATTCCACATATCCCGTCTGGCCTGACCATATACCGACCGCGTGAACAGCATCCGGATAGTAGCTTTTTACGATCTCCTCGACCTGCGCTTCGCTCATGTCGGGTTGAATTCGGCCCAGGATCTGATTCACACCATCCGGAAACAGAGGTCCATCAGCAGCGAATGCACCTGATATGACTGAGAACATTAAGATTGCTACGGTGATCAGTTTCATTTTCCTCCTTCTCCGGTATACAGCACCAGAGATTCCTGTTATCTCATTTCGATAAAGAATCGAACCGTAACGATTACATAATAATAAATGTATTATCAGTTCCATGCCATTGGTGCGTTTCTATGTATGAAAAAATCGTCCACTATTTTATACTTGAAACATTGCGTTCTATCCTTCTCAGAAGTAGATTCTCCGCATAAGTTGCTGTTCGTTTCTATATTCAGAAATTCAATATCAGGGAATACGTTTGATATTCCAGTGGAGGCTATTATGGTAAAAGTCAGACCGTTTCGCGGGCTACGCCCGGCTAAAGAACTGGCTGAGAAGATCGCTTCTCCCCCTTACGATGTACTCGATTCTGACGAAGCACGCGAACTTGTAAAAGATAATCCTCTCAGTTTTCTGAGAGTTGTGAAACCTGAAGTTGATCTTGAGCCGTCTATCGACCTTTACGACAGGGCTGTATATGAACAGGGAGCCAGAAATCTTCGCCGGCTGATGGAAAATGGTGCGATGATTCAGGAAGATATCCCCACATTTTACTTCTACCGTCAGATCATGGATGATCACTCGCAGGTGGGTCTTGTTGCAACCGTTTCCGCACAGGACTATCGGAATAATCTCATCAAAAAGCATGAGTTCACGAGGAAAGTAAAGGAAGAAGACAGAATCCGGCATATAGAAATCCAGAACGCCCAGTGCGGGCCGGTTTTCCTTACCTATACGGACGTTCCTGAACTTGACTCACTGCAAATTCGTATTTGTAATACAACCGATCCTGAATACGATTTTACCTCTCCTGACGGAATCAGGCATACTCTATGGCTTGTCAATGATGATGAAGATACAAAAACGATTGAGAATATCTTTTGCGGGGTACCTTCGCTCTACGTCGCTGATGGACATCACAGAAGCGCTGCAAGCACAATCATCGCGGAGAGAAGACAAATAAGTAACAGCGGACATACAGGTAATGAGGAATACAATTACTTCCTTGCTGTGATATTCCCGAAAAGTCAGATGAAAATCCTTCCGTATAACAGAGTTGTTGCTGATCTGAACGGGAATACAGCGGATGAATTCATTGACAGAGTGAAAGAAAAATTCACTGTATCAGATAATCCAGATCCTTCACCTGGCCATAAACTCATGTACTCCATGTACCTGGACAACAAATGGTACGGCCTTGAACCGAAAGTGAGCAGTTTCTCGTCAGACGATCCTGTAAAAAGCCTTGACGCAAGTATCCTCCAGGAAAACCTTCTGAATCCAGTTCTTGGAATCGATGACCCGCGAACCAGTGACAGAATCAAATTCGTCGGTGGAATCCGTGGAACTGAAGAACTGGAGAGACTGGTGAATTCCGGGAAGTATTCCGTAGCCTTCTCACTGTTCCCGACATCAATTGATCAACTTATTAATGTGGCTGACAGCGGTAATGTCATGCCTCCCAAATCAACATGGTTCGAGCCTAAACTTCGAAGTGGAATGGTGGTGCACGTATTGTAAAGAAAAAGGTCTATGCTGTTCCCATTTTCTTTCTTGCCGTTTTGATTGCATGCGGGGATAATGACGGTGCTTCCGGTACTGTTAAATCATTTGCTGCGGCTATTGCCGATTCCAGCTATGCTGAAGCCTGGTCTCTAATAACCCCGGAAAGCCGTCAATGGTACGATTCAACTGTTTCCATACTACATGAATTCGGCTGGACGGAATCCCAGGAAGCTTCATGCAGGCTTGCAGGAGACATGACGGAAGAAGAATTCCATAATCTTACAGGTGAAGTTCTTTTCGCGAGGATGGTCACCAGTTCTTCAGATGCACATAATCTCAGTACCAGCATAAAGTCTGTCAATTATCCTGACAGTCTGGTCTGTGTAGTTGTCGTCAGAATAGATGATGGTCTCCAGGAGGTTATCGTCAGGAAATTCGGAGAGAGCTGGCTGATAGACCTGACCAGCCTGACTCCACCGTTTGAAGGAGGAGAGTAGTATGAATGGAAAAAGCAGGGGTATCATTATTTTCGCATTTCTTTTCGGAGGAGTCGGAATACTCTTCCTGCTCTGGGGTCTTGGAGTATCAGTCGGTAAATGGTGGCCGGTTTTCTTCACTGCAATAGGGCTTGCTTCATTCGCGCGGGGAATGCGTGAAATGGGAAATGTGATATTGGGTCTGCTTCTCGTGGGCTGGAGCATCGCGGGAATCGCCTGTCTTCATGCAAGCGAACTTAAAATTGATCATGCACTGCCGTTCTTCATCGGCGCATTCATTCTCTGGATACCTCTGGCCTGGCTCTTCGGAAAGTTCCTGAGTACGGATACAAAGTAACTTCATCAGGCCGGTTTCATTCAAAAACAGAGAACATCATAATAATATAGAACAGTCTACAACGGGGACACGCACCAGAGCGTGCATGTCCCCGAGCTTCCGGGGCTAAGAATTGTGGTTCGCTATATGAGTGTCTCCGGCAATACCGGGAGGCTGAGCAGGATCTGATTGATAGTTAGCATTTGAGGAAGAACATGATCTTTGCTATAATACTATCGGATAATAAGGTGGTGTAGTGTATGACAAAAGAATCGAAACAAATCCTACGTAAGGCAATGGATTTGCCACCCATTGCGCGTGCTGAGCTTGTCGAAGAAATACTTGCCAGCTTCAACTTCCCCGTCCGCCAAGAAATCGACAGCCTCTGGTCCAGGGAAGCAGAAGAACGTATAGACGCCTATGAATGTGGTAATATTTCCGTTAAGTCTGCGAAGAAAGTATTTGACGAGATCGACCGCCAATAGTGATAATGAATATCACTTTCCTTAATTCAGCCGAAATTGAGTTTGTCCAAGCAATTTCCCACTACAATAAGCAAAGCGAAGGGTTGGGCTATGAATTCGCTGCCGAGGTAAAGCGCACTATTGGCCGAATCGCAAATTACCCTAAGGCTTGGACTTCTCTTTCAAAACGAACAAGGCGTTGCAGAACAAATAGATTTCCATATGGCATTATTTACCAAATCCGAGAAGATACAATCTTAATCGTTGGTGTCATGCATCTTCACAGACATCCGGAAACTTGGAAGTCTCAGCTCTAATTCTAAATAAGGGTGAAGCAATTCAGCTGACTCTTATACTCGTAGCTGATTGCAACCGTTTGCCTGAAAATCGAGGTATTCAATATGGATCACAAGCAAGTCGGACATCTCTGGAATGAAAATGCGGAAGCCTGGACCAGGTTGGCACGTGCTGGTTACGATGTTTATCGTGATTACTTGAACACTCCCGCCTTCTTTGAGATGCTTCCAAATATTCGTGGGATATCAGGTATCGACATCGGATGTGGTGAAGGACATAACACAAGGTTGCTCGCCAAGCAGGGTGCCAGGATTACTGCCATCGACATTTCGGACGTGTTCATCAAACATGCCAGTGATGTAGAGGAAGAAGAACCACTGGGTATCAACTATCAGATCGCTTCCGCTGTAGAAATACCGTTTCCAGATGCCACCTTTGATTTTGCGACTGGATTTATGAGTTTCATGGATATTCCGGAAACGAAGAATGTTCTGTCTGAAGTGTACCGGGTATTGAAGCCTGGTGGCTTTCTCCAGTTTTCAATTTGCCATCCATGTTTCGATACACCGCACCGCCGGAACTTGCGAGATGAGAAGGGGCATACTTACGCTGTCGAAGTGGGCGATTATTTCCGAAACCTGAACGGGAAAATCTCAGAATGGCTTTTTGGCGCTGCTCCCCAGGAAGCCAAGGATAATTTACGCAAGTTCAAGATCCCACGATTCAACATGACGCTCAGTCAATGGTTCAATCTCCTGATCGGCATAGGCTTCAGGTTAGAGTGCATAAGGGAACCCAGAGCTGATGACGAGGTTGTGAGTTCGTGCCCTGATTTGCAGGATACACAGGTGGTTGCCTATTTCCTGCACATCCGCGTCAGGAAACCCTCAGATAAGGAAAACGGCGATCAATGGGCTACACCAGAATGTCATAGCGCGTCATCTGGTGAGCCCTGACGATAGATTGATCAAGGAAGAGTGAAAATAGTTCAGCAAACATTTGACCAATTTGAGGAAGATCTTATGAATATTCTTAAAGAGAATTTCTTCGAGCCCGGATTCATTACAGGTACTCGTAGCAAAATGTCGTAGACTGTAGTGGCTACGAGGCTTACGAATGCAGACTCCGGAGGCGGACTTGAACAGTACGTCGAGGATGGAGTAATATAGGATCCAACGCAACGATACACTACCGGTGCGAATGGGTTAAGGGGCCATAATACGAGCGGGGGCAGTTATGACAAAGGATGTCCGAGAAGTTGGATACAATCCAGAATGGGCAGTACTGGATTGCCGGCGAGATCCAGCTAAGATCCAGACCAGATTAACAGCATCCCGAACAAACGAATCGAACGCGACCAGAGCTGCTTCACTGAGAAACGTGTGTATGGTGCTGACTTAGAGTATCCTTATCAAAGATTTTTACTGTATTCTCAAGCTCTGAACCCAGTCGCATTCTGGCGATTTTAATGTTATACCTGGATTGAAGGTTCAGCCAGAACTCAGGTTCAATACCAAAATACCTGCCGAGACGCAAAGCGGTATCAGCTGTAATCTCTCTTTTGCCATGAATGATCTGGCTGATACGATTCGACGGAACACAAATGGCTTTTGCCAATTCACTCTGCGATATACCAAGTGGCCCCAGGAATTCCTCAAGAAGGATTTCTCCGGGTGTGATCGGTGTTAGTTTTCTGTCCATGCTACTACCCCTTATGGTAATCGACAATTTCTACTTCAGTGGCGTTTCCATCTGTCCAAACAAAGCAGATTCGCCATTGATTGTTAATTCTTATGCTATGCTGTCCTTTTCTCTTACCGTGCAATTGCTCAAGTCTGTTTCCCGGTGGAACTCGCAGGCTTTGAAGAGAAACGGCTGCATGTAAAATCTCAAGTTTTATTCTTGCAGCTCTATTGAAGCTCCTGAATTTGCGAACATCAATATCATTGAAAAGCTTTCCCGTTTCCCTGCACTTGAATGACTTAATCATTATAGAATACTATTATGCGTTACGTCATGCGTCAATCCGGTGTATCTGAAGGGAGAAAAGGGAATTCTAAACGAAAGGCAAATAGAGACCAAAGGACTTGTGATATCCAGCTATTCACGCTATTGTAATTCTCAAGCACAAGACAATAAATGACAGAAAACAATAATGTCTAGAACGACTGTATGAACCAGGCACCTAGGAGAATGGGTTACAGGCTTCGGCGCTGGTTATATAGAATGTTATAGCCAAAATAGAGCCATATGATAGTATTGACAAATGGCCATACTCTAGCAATATTTGAATCATGAAAAAGAAACCGGATTTTCAGTGGGATGAGAACAAGGAACTGTTGAATCAGGAAAAACATGGCGTATCCTTTTCTCTGGCTCAGCTGGCATTCCTTGATCCCTGCAGGGTTATCCTGGAGGATGTATCACACAGTAAACAAGAACGTCGATTCTACTGCTTAGGCCGGGTTACAGAAGGAATTCTGTCCGTGCGTTTCTCCTACCGTAACAGACAGATCAGGATTATCGGAGCAGGATATTGGCGGAAGGGAAAACGGATTTATGAAAAACAAAATAAAGTACACTGATGAACCAATGGGTGATGTTAGGGTTATGGAGGATTTTCTCCCCACTCCAGAGGAGCTGGCGCTCAAGGATGAGACGGTAAAGATCACCATCTCGCTTACAAAGCGCAGTGTTGACTTCTTCAAGAAAGAAGCCGAGCTGCACAATACACAATACCAGAGAATGATCCGAACTCTCCTGGACGAGTACATAGCACATCAGAGATAAGGGAGCTATAACAATCGCATCAACTCGGACTGGCAAAGCTACACAGCTTCGCACAAAGGTTTATGCCAGCCGGTTATGCGAGACGTTAGATTGATCAAGGAAGAGTGAAAATAGCTCAGCATATATTCGACCAATTTGCAGAAGATCTTATGGATATTCTTAAAGAGAATTTCTTCGAGATTATTGTTCCGGATCCTATGTCCCTGGCTCTTCGGAAAGTTCCTGAGTACGGGGCTAGGAATTGTGGTTCGCTATATGAGCGTCTCCGGCATAGACCTTTCGGATAGCACCGGAGGGAAGTTTTACTATGAGGGATCCGTTATCTGACAGTCCTCTGGCAATACCGACAATTTCCTCTGATGGCGTTTCTATTCTGACATTCCTGCCGATCAGGAGAGAGTAATTTTCCCACTCTTCTATATATTTCTTCAAATTCCGTTCCTGCAGCCATTCCAGATAAATTCCTTCCAGTTCTTCCAGCAGAGATGCGGAGAGCTTTGTTCGGGAGTAGTCCTGACCCGTTTCCAGTTTCAGAGAAGTAGCAATATCGGAAATGCATGAATCCATAGATGTCACATTAACATTAATCCCTATTCCCACAACTACATGATAGATACGATCCATGTCGGATTTCATTTCGCAGAGTATTCCGCATACTTTTTTCCCGCGGCACAGAATATCGTTAGGCCATTTGATCTGAAAAGGAAGACCGGTATTCAAATTTTCCAGAACTCTGAGTACAGCTAAAACTGAAATCATAGGGATTTGCGAAGCTTCCGCAGGCGAAACAGATGGACGAATAATGACAGACATGTAAAGGTTGCAACCGGGAGGAGAAAACCATTCCCGATCCCGTCTTCCACGTCCGCCCGTCTGGGAATCAGATGTAACTACTGTTCCATGAGGCGCTCCGTCGGAAGCAAGAAGCATGGCAACGTTATTTGTAGAATCTATCTCCCTGTGGAAAATAACTGTTTCTCCGATAGTTCTGGTATTGAGAAAGCAGTGGATTTCCTCCTCAAAAAGCATGTCGGGAGATGAAGCAAGATGATAACCCTTGTTGGGAACAGCATCAATTATGTATCCTGCTTTTCGAAGCTCTCTGACATGTTTCCATATCGCAGCCCGGGTGATCCCGAATTCCGTAGATATCTGCTGACCTGAAATGTGACCTGCGCTTGATCTGAGCATTTCGAGAATTCCGCTTGAGACTTTATCCATCGTTACTACCCCATGAAAATATGGTTATATCCAGAAAGACAGAAAATCTCTTGAATCATGAGAACCCGGATTTGGATTGTCAACCAGTTGTACCAGATCGGTTGACGTTCAGCACAGTCAATATTGCATGGCTATTTTCTCACCGTGGGTGAGAGTTCAGTCTATGAAAATCGGCTGCATGAGATAAAGAATCTGCTCAGGATCAAATAAATCCAGGATTCCGGATGTGATTCCGAAACCGGGCATTTCAATTGTGCCGGGGAAAGAAGGAGTCGGATATATCCGTACATTGAGATCTCCATCCGGATCCATTCCTGACATCTCCGCTGCATAATGAACAGCGTCAACCACTCCGCCGATTTCATCCACAATTCCTATCTCAACTCCGTCAATCCCGGACCAGACTCTGCCCTGACCGATAGAATCAATTTCTTCAAAGGTCATCCCTCTGCCTGAAGCCACAGTTTCAACAAATCGGTTATATCCATCCTCCATCAGATCGAAAGCCCTGTCTCGTTCAATGTCCGTATATGGACGGAAGATACTGGACATAGACGCCATTGGACCTGTTGATACTTCTTCAACATTGATGCCGAGGCTATCCAGAAGTTCTCCACAGGAGAACTTGCCGGATATTATCCCGATAGAACCTGTTATCGTCATTCTGTCCGCGAATATTCTGTCTGCTCCACAGGCCATATGGTAACCTCCCGATGCCGCAACACCGCCCATGGATACTATCACCGGGATTTCCTGAGTGATTCCTTCTACTGCATGCTGCATATCATCACTGGCGAGTGCGTCACCACCCGGAGAATCTATCCGTAGAACAATAGCCGAAACGCCGGTCTGCGATGCGGCAGTCCGGAGAGTATTACAGATCGATTCGCTTCCCATAATTCTTCCAAACGGGAATGATGATCCACTGGATCCTGTCCAGATGTATCCGGTAGCGACAACAACTGCGATGTGTCTGTCCTGTCCCCATGCCTTGTATTCAGGTATGGAAGATGCATATTCTCCAAGCGAGACCGTTGTGATATCACTCCCGAAATCTTCTCCTGCCAACCTCTCGACTTCATCAAGGTAACAGAGTCCATCAACCATGCCGTAGGCAACTGCTCTCTCCGCTGTATATGAACCAGTATCCATTATCGTGCGAAGCTGAGCCGGTTCCAGACCCCGTCCATTAGCCACACCTGCTACCAGTTCCGTCTGCAGCGATGAAAGCAGGCTTGTCGTGGCCCGTCTCTGGGCGTCAGACATGTCGGATCTTGTCATCATATCACTTGCGCTCTTGTATTCACCTATGTGCATCAGATCAGGATAGATGCCGATTCTGTCAAGAAATTCCCTCAGAAAGAACGACTCGGATGACAATCCAATGAACGAAACTGATCCACATGGATGCATCCAGATTCTGCTCGCGCAGGACGCAACATAATACTCTGTGTTACTCCCCCTCTCAAAAAAGACATAAACCTTTTTTCCCGATCTCACTACTCTGCTGAGAAGAGCGCGAATCTCTTCAGCCTGAGCAAGAGAGCCAACAGATCCGGTGATATCCACTATCACACCGGATACGGACTGGTCGGAAGCAATTCTGTCGAGCAGAAGAGCTGTCTCGGTAAAACAGGGCTGAATACCGCTGAGGAATGCTCTCTGGCGGAGCTCATCTGCCTGTCCGGTTTCAAATCGAATGAACCTGCCTGAAGGAGCGAGCAGATTTGGACCAGTCTTAGATGAGAAGGTAAAATCGCCTCTGGAACCGGTGTAAGAGTAACTATCGTCTGTGGTTGCCCCGCAGGCAAAGGATGTCGACCCGAATCCGGCTTCAAGTCCGAAGCTGATATGATCACTTCCCGCTTCAGCGCGCACAGTCAGACCGTCAAAAAGTCGGATTTCAACTCCCCCCGAAAATCGGCTGTTATCCAACTCTCTTTCAGTTCCAAAATCAGTGACCAGTGTAAGCCAGTTTCCAAAAGGTCTGACTGCAAATCCGGCTTTATAGACAGTTTCCACATCATCATCACCTGGAAGATCTACTCCCCCCTGACGGATCATCCCGAAACTGAACCATTTTACAGGTCGAATTGTAAGGCCGAGTGTAAAGAAATGTTTACCGGACCATTGATTTCCATTAACAGTTGGATCGAACCAGGTGTAACCGACACCAACGGATGCTATCTGATCAAACAGATATGTTCCGCTCGATAGAGTGAATCGTCGCATATCGTAATCATCATTCCACCATCCAGAAAAACCTGCTCCGGGAAATGCTATGGATAAACGGTCAAAACCCTCAAAAGCGCTGTCTGAGGCAGACATGCCTACTCTTAATCGGAGGCTGTTTACAAAATTGTATCCAGCAGGATTGATCAGTTCCGGATTACCGACTTCAGGATAAGCTACCCAGTTAAATATCTCATCGGGGCCGGGAGCTACAGCTGCTGCTGCAATAGAGGAAAACAGCACCAGTACAAATGTAAAGCTGATCAGTTTCATCCCTTACTCCTTCTTCTGCTGAACCGGAAAGTGAATTAACACGCTGTATTAGGCTCGTGCTTTGGGGGGACACGCAGCAGAGCCTGCATGTCCCCTAATGTGTCCCGATTAAGTTATACACATTAGTACAGCTTGAGTTCCACGAATGAGGGATGAATTGCAGGCAGTAATCAGATCGGGTGTATTATCGGATCTTCCTTCAGAACTCTGCTGAGTATATATGAAGCTCTGTCTGCCTCTTCATCGGGCAGGACAACGAATATCCTGTTCCTGCTGGCAGCTATATGTCTCACATCGACATGTTCCTTTGACAGAGCGCTTAACGCAAGAGTCATGGTACATATCACAGTCTCGCAGACAGTCTCCTCAAGATCAAAACTCAGTATGGCAAGATCATGCTCCACCGTTACGTTTTCAATACCGATCGCATCCCCGGTTTCCTTCAGCACTTCCTCTGCTTTTTGAAAACAGCTTTCCCCAACACTGAAGGATATATCTCCTTCGGTTTCACCATGCTCAGTATTGAACATATGCAGGATGTTGATTTCCTTCTTTCCGAGAGCGGTAAAAAGTCTGCCCGCGATTCCGGGTTTTGCTGGAACATGATGACAGGTGAACCGAACTATTTTTCTTCTCCTTGTCATAAGAATCTCGTTCATATACTATCCTTTCCGGCACTCTTCCCGGAGGGCAGCTGATGCTGCCCTCCGGGCATCTGTCATCTTACCGAATCAACAGCTGCTTTGACAGCTGCTTCGATAAGATCTATTGGAGGCTGAGCTATGTCTCCGTCATCCATGAGCTTCTGCACAAGATTTCTTGCTTTCATGATGTCAGATCTTGCTTCTTCGAGAACCTGTTCTCTTGTCTTCTGAAGTCTGGCAACGCCATCCTTGATAGCCTGCATAGCAACATCAGCGGCCTCTTCTGGAAATACATCCGCCTCATCCATAGTCGGGATAATATAGTCAGGCGATAAGCCTTTCCTTCCTGCAAAATTCGCAAGGGAACGGGCTGCTGCGACAGCCATATTGTCAGTTATCTTCGTCGCTCTAACCAGAAGAGCGCCTTTCAGTATTCCAGGGAATCCCAGGGAATTATTGACCTGGTTGGGGAAATCACCACGGCCGGTAGCTACAATCGCCGCTCCCGCTTCTCTGGCCTCGTAAGGATAGATTTCCGGCACAGGATTCGCACATGCGAACACGATGGGATCTCTCGCCATTGATCTGATCCATTCCTTCGGAATAAGACCTGGACCGGGCCGGGATACAGCTATAAGAGCGTCTGCTCCTTTTATAGCTTCCGCATGGGTCTGGAATTTGTCCGGATTCGTGGCTTCACAGAGTTCCCACTTCCGATAGAAGCGCTCATCAGCCTTGATATCTTCTCTGTCCGTGGAAAGGCTTCCTCTGGAATCGAACATAACCATCTTTGAAGGATCACCGCCGGCTGTGATTATCAACCTTGCGATTGTTGTATTGGACGCTCCCGCTCCGATAAAGACAATCCGGACATCCTCGAGTTTTTTCCCTACAACTTCAAGAGCTCCAAGGAGTCCCGCAAGAGTAACGCATCCGGTTCCCTGGGCATCATCGTGCCAGACGGGAATGCTGCATTCCTCCCTCAGTGTATCGAGAACCTTGAAACAGTTCGGCTGTGAGATATCCTCAAGATTGATTCCTCCGAAGCTGGGCTGAACCATCTTCACAAAATCAATGATCTTGTCGGGATCAGGATTACCGTTCTTATCGCGATTATCTATGCAGAGCGCTACCGCATCCACTCCTCCCAGATATTTCATCAGGAAGGCTTTACCCTCCATCACGCCAAGGCCTCCCGGAGGGGTACAGTCACCATCTCCGAGAACCCTTGTGGAATCACTCACGACAGCAATGAAATTACCCTTGTTCGAGAGGTCGTAGGCAGCTTCATTATTATCCCGGATGGTGGTCGATACTTTTGATACACCCGGTGTGTACCAGACGTTGAACCAGTTGAAACCGTAAAGACCAGCCTTGGGAACTGTCATCATTTTCCCTTTGTAGAATTTGTGTGCACTGTAAGACAGTTCTTTCAGAAAGACGGTTTTTGCCTTTGCAATCTGTTCCTGGGAGAAATCCTCAGGGAACAGGTCATTAAGATTCTTCAGGGTCAGGTCGAATTCCTTCATTTCTCCATCCCGTTCATGTTCAGAGTTATTACAGCATTTACCTTATTCTTCACGGCGGTATTCTGCGACCCCCGTCTCGAAGAGATCATTACCTTTTATATCATTCACAACGAACAGAGGCATCCGTTCAACAATAAGTCTTCTGATTGCTTCCGGACCAAGATCTTCGTAGGCGATAACGGAGGCCTGCTTTACGGAAAAGGCGATCCCGGCGGCAGCTCCGCCTACGGCGGCAAAATATACCCCTTTGTTCTTTATCATGGATTCCCTTACCTGCATTGATCTGGGGCCTTTGCCAATTGTTCCCTTCAGGCCGTTCTCCAGCAGCAGTGGCGTGAATGAGTCCATTCTGTAACTTGTAGTGGGTCCGGCAGAGTTCATTATCTGCCCGGGTTTTGAAGGAGCAGGACCAACATAGTAAATGACAGCACCCTTCAAATCGAATGGCAGCTCTTTCCCGTCTTCAATGAGTTTGACCAGACGTTTGTGGGCCGCATCACGACCTGTGTATATCTCTCCCGAAAGAAATACTTTATCTCCGGATTCAAGTTTGCTGATCTGATCATCGTCAAGGGGAGTTCTCAGTTCTACTGTCTTCAATGTAATCTCCTCCTTTTCTAGATAATTGTTTCGCCATGCCTGCTGACATGGCATTGAATGTTAACAGCAACAGGCATCGAAGCGATGTGGCACGGAACAGTCTTGATATGCACCGCCAGAGCGGTTGTCCTTCCACCGAGGCCCTGTGGTCCAATACCGAGGTTATTGATCCTGCGAAGGAGTTCCTTTTCAACCTCGTCGAATTCGGGATCCGGGTTTGGTTCACCAATAGTCCGGAAAAGAGCTTCTTTCGAGAGCATGGCGCATCGCTCAAAGCTTCCTCCTATTCCGACACCCACTACTATAGGAGGACATGGATTACCACCTGACCTTGATACTCTGTCAACAACAAAGTCCTTTACTCCTTCGATACCATGCGCCGCTGTCATCATGCGAACCTCGCTCATATTCTCCGCGCCGCCGCCCTTTGGAGCGAACTGTATCCTTACTTTGTCTCCCGGTACAATTCTGGTGTAAATAATCGCAGGCGTATTATCGTTTGTGTTTTTCCTCTTCAATACAGGATCAGCAACGATGGATTTGCGAAGATGGCCTTCAGCGTAACCCTGTCGCACCCCTTCGTTTATGGCATCTTCAAGGGCTCCTCCTATAAAATGAACCTCCTGACCGACCTCCAGGAATACAATTGCCACACCTGTATCCTGACAGATTGGCATTTTCTCACGCTCAGCGGTTTCGTGATTCTCCAGAATCACCTGGAGGATTTCCCGCCCAAGGGGAGACTCCTCCTTTTCAAGCGCTTCTCTCAGAGCATTCTTCACGTCATCACCGAGATAGATATTCGTGCTGATGCTGAGATCTTTGACAGCTTTTGTGATGGAAGCAACGTCAATTTCTCTCAATTTCAACCTCCCAGCTTCTCACTGATAAGTTTAACAATGTGTTCTACTGTATCCGCAACAGGGATACCATGATCCCTGAGAACTACAACCTTAGCCGCCGCGGTGCCGGACGCACCTTCAACAATTGCGCCCGCATGCCCCATTCTCTTTCCGGGTGGTGCGCTTCTTCCAACGATGTAGCCGACAACCGGTTTGGTGATATACTTTTCGATGAAAGCAGCGGCATCCTGCTCATCAGAACCACCGATCTCTCCCACAATTACCACAGCTTCAGTATCTCCATCGTTTTCGAGCAGTTCAAGATAGTCGTTATACTTCATGCCGATGATCGGGTCTCCGCCCATACCGATAGCGGTTGATTGCCCGAAGCCGGCAGCGGTAAGCTGATTAACAACTTCGTATGTAAGCGTCCCGCTTCTGGAGATAACGCCTACAGGTCCCCGTTCGAATATTCCACCGGGCATGATTCCCACCTTTGATTCACCTGGTGAAATCAGACCGGGGCTGTTCGGACCCACCAGACGAGTTCCGAGTTCATTCAATTCCATCAGAACGCCTGACACATCCAGAACCGGGATTCCCTCCGTGACCGCAACCACAAGATTCACGCCGGCGTTTGCAGCAGCTAGAATCGCGTCTTCTGCGAAGGGCGCCGGTACAAAAATCACACTGCATTCAGCATCGGTTTCCTCAACAGCTTCCTGTGCGGTGTTGAATACCGGAAATCCTTCAAGATATGTCCCACCTTTTCCCGGATGTACTCCAGCAACGATGTTTGTGCCGTAGGCTATCATCTCCTTCGCGTGAAAGGATCCATCACGACCAAGACCCTGAACCATCACTCGTGTATATTTATTTACCAGTATACTCATCAGCTGCCACCCCCCTCTGCGGCAAGGCTAATCGCTTTAAGAGCTCCTTCAGTCATATCTCCTGTTGCGCTTATGCCGAAATCGGAGAGAATAATTCTCCCTTCATTTTCATTTGTGCCGGTAAGTCGAACAACAAGGGGCAGGTCAGTTTTTATCTGTTCCAGGGCTTTGACAAGTCCGTTTGCGACATCGTCACAACGTGTTATGCCGCCGAAAACATTTATGAAAATAGCTTTCACGTTTTCATCTGATACGAGAAGCTCCATGGCATGAACAACCTTTTCGGGGCTTGAACTGCCTCCGATATCGAGGAAATTCGCGGGTGTTCCTCCCAGGTGCTTGATGATATCCATAGTAGCCATGGCAAGACCGGCTCCATTTACCATGCAGCCTATTTCTCCATCGAGCTGTACATAGCTCAATCCATGTCTGGTAGCTTCAAGTTCCTTCTCTTCGGACGGAGTCGGTAACCTTAATTCTTCAAGTTCAAGATGTTTGTACATGGCGTTTTCATCCAGTACGATTTTCGCGTCGAGAGCAAGAATGGAACCATCCGAAAGCTCCGCGAGCGGATTAATTTCCGCAAGAGACGCGTCTACCTTCCTGAAGCACTCCCAGAGTTCCACCATTATTGATGCTGCCGCCAGGGCTTTTTTCTTATCATCGAACAACTGGAAAGCTACCTGTTTCGCTTCGAATGATCGCAAACCTCTTTCAGGGTTGATGTCCTGGAATATGATTTTTTCAGGTGTTTCCGAAGCAACTTTCTCTATGTCGACTCCTCCCGATGCGGAAGCCATCATCACCGGAATTTTCTTTCTTCTGTCAATTGTTATGCCAATGTAATATTCACCTGCAATTGATACAGCCGGATCTACAAGCACCCTTTGAACCACAAGATCCTTGATTGTCATTCCAAGTATTGCATCTGCTGCCCTGCGTGCTTCAGCAGGGGTTTCAGCTAGTTTCACACCCCCGGCTTTCCCTCTTCCGCCTGCCTGAACCTGCGCCTTGATCACAACAGGACACCCGATTTCCTGAGCGGCTCTCTCCGCTTCAGCTACTGAGGTCACCATTATTCCGGCAGGAGTGGGGATGCCATGTTCTCTGAACAGTTTCTTTGCCTGAAATTCTTCTAGTTTCATTGCTCTTCAGATTGTCCTTTCAATTGGCTGAATTCTTTCACTGATTCAACAGATACAGAGTAATAACAATATCACATACTCATGAATGAAAACAGGTGATATTCCCGGAACAAACTTTTCAATCACACCTGCTTTTTTTAGATAATTGTGCTTATATTGAAACCTGATGAAAACAGTGATGTGGATTTCAGAAAGGTATTAATGACTGCAAAAGAAGTAAGAACTCGGCTGGCTCCGTCTCCCACCGGTGATCCCCATGTAGGTACCGCTTATCAGGCTCTCTTCGGGTACGTCTGGGCCAGAAAGAACAACGGTTCTTTTATTCTGAGAATAGAAGATACTGACAGGGAGCGATCCTCACCCGAATTCGAGAAATCGATAATCGATTCCCTCAGATGGCTCGGTCTGGAATGGGATGAAGGCCCTGAGATCGGCGGACAGTTCGGACCGTATCGGCAAAGCGAAAGACTGGATATATACCAGGAGTATATCAACAGGCTTGTTGCAGAGGGTCATGCGTATCCATGCTTCTGCACTAAGGAACGTCTCGCGGAATTGAGGAAGGATTTCCAGAAATCAGGCGCTGGCAGCGGCTACGACCGTAAATGCAGGGACATTCCTCCGGAGGAAGCCACCAGAAGAATCGAAGCAGGTGAGAATTTCGTTGTCCGGATGAAAGTTCCTCTTGAGGGCAAGTGTGAATTTGAAGATCTGTTAAGGGGAAAAATAGAGAAGGACTGGGAATCAATCGATGATCAGGTGATAATGAAAGCGGATGGATATCCTACATACCACCTAGCCGTTGTCGTTGATGACCACCTGATGAAGATATCTCACATCATCAGAGGTGAAGAGTGGATCAATTCCGTCCCGAAACACGTTCTGCTCTATCAGTACTTAGGATGGGAACCGCCGGTATACTGTCATCTGCCTCTGCTCCGGAATAAGGACAAAAGCAAACTCTCCAAAAGGAAAAATCCTGTTTCGATAGAATGGTACAGAAAGAACGGTATCCTTCCTGAAGCCCTGCTCAACTTTATCGGTATGCTGGGCTGGCATCTGTCAGATGACAAAGAGAAATTCTCTGTCGAAGAGATGATCGAGAACTTCAAACTGGAGGATATAAGCCTGGGAGGACCTGTTTTCGATCTGGATAAACTCCTGTGGCTGAATGGAAAGTATATAAGAGAGAATTTCACAACAGAGCAGCTTCTTGACAGACTGGTTGAATGGGGACTGAACAGAGATCATTTCAGAAAGATACTTGAAATCTCAAAAGGGAGGCTGAACACCCTTTCCGACTGGGGAGAATTGACAGGTCATTTCTTCTGCGGCAAGGTTCCGCTAACTCCCAACGATCTTCTTTTGAAGGACATGTCAGACGCGCAGACATGCGAAATCCTGCAGATCGTTCTCTGGGAACTCGAGGGAATGCTGTCGTTCAGCAAAGAATGCATCTATGAATCCTTCAAAAAGGTCGCGGAGAAACTGGATATCAAGATGAAGCATCTCACCCAGCCATTTTACGTAGCGATGAGCGGGAAGAAAGTTTCAACTCCTCTGTTCGATACAATGGAAATTCTCGGCAGCGACCTGAGCCGCATGCGCATCAGGTATGCCATAGATGAACTGGGCGGACTGTCAAAGAAAGCGATTAAGACGCTGGAAAAACGATATCAGGAGGAATTCAGAAGCAATTGAATGATCCCTGCAGACTTGACTGATCCTTCAAGTCAACTAATATTTCCGCCCTGAAATCAATATGCTCCCATCGTCTAGCGGCTAGGACGCTGGCCTCTCACGCCGGAAACCGGGGTTCGATTCCCCGTGGGAGCGCCATATAAAGTTAAAGCGGCCCCTTGTGGGTCGTTTTTGCTTTATACTGCTTTCGGGGATGAGAACCATTGATCGAAGATCAAACAGGTGAGTTTACCCTGATCCACATAGCAGCAGCATAATACCTGATATTCCTGTGTTATCATTCATTCCCGCAGAGATGATGTCTAAATATCCTCCTTGACAGTCAATATTTCGAGTCATATTCTCAGTTAATATATTTATCGGGCTGTGTTATGTTGCAGCTGGATAATCATTGGTTGACGAGTAAGAAACGGCGCCGGCTGGAGCACAAAGAACAAACGGAAAACGGACCCATAGAACAAAAAAGCCGTCGCCGAAAATTTGAAACAGAAACAGGACAGAATATGCTTGATGACCCAGATACAGAATTCCCGATGGTGTCCGGAGTCGCGTGGTACAAACGCGAGCAGTGGGCACTTCTCAAATCCACCGCCTCCGATGCCGACGATCTTGAGGAAACGTATGACGAGTGGCTTGAGTTTGCCAAGCATTCCTTCAAAGTCATCTGGGACACCGGCATCCATCTCGTGAAGGTCGATGTCGATGTTGACGAACTGATAGAGTGGTGCAGAAACGAGGCACGCCCCGTCGACGGAGCAGCACGCACCTCGTTCGTTATCCAAAAGATGAAGGAGCAAGACGTGGGCACGGGCCAACAACCACATGAACGGTGTCGGCTGGAGCACAAAAGAACAAACGGAAAACGGACCCACAGAACAAAAAAGCCGTCGCCGTAATAATAGAAAAGCACGCGAAAAACAACGTTCCAGGAAAAAGACCGGTAAGTACTATTTGTAGGAAACGTTATGATTACAGGGTGGAAATAGTTCCGTCAACAAATGCATGAACCAGCCACAAATGCAAATTTATGAACCAGAGTAATATCTGTGCTGGTTATGCAAGCGTTGAACCTTCGGAAAGAAAGGGTGAAATGACCAGCGAAACATTTAAATTTCTGGTCCTTGGACTTCCTGGGATAATCTGTTACTTCCTCTGTCAGAAGTTAATAGGAAAACCCAAACGTACTACGATAAATACAATACTTCTAATATTTCTATATTCAATTCTATCATATCTCCTTCTCAGTATATTCCATGCGCAAGTTAACTGTATAGCGGGTAATGGATTCAATTCTGATATAATTGATGTGTTTACAGATGGACAGAAAAATATTACGGCAGTAATATTAGTATTTGCATCACTAAGCGGTGTGATTCTTGCCTATCTACTTTCGTATCTAAATCATAAGACAATTGTTAATCGAATTGGTTGGAAACTCAAAGCAACAAGAAGATTTGGTGATGTAGATGTTTGGCATTACTTTCATAACTCAGAATTTTGGAAGACCGAAGATTGGGTTTTTATCAGAGATCTAAAAGCTAATCTTACATACTATTGCAGCATAACAGTATGGTCAGATTCCGGAGAGCTTAGGGAATTAGTGCTAAATGACGTATCAGTGTACACAAGCGATACCGGAGAACATCTATATGATACTCAGCATATGTATTTGAGTAGAAATAGTGATGATTTGGTGATTGAAATTCCGCCTGCAGACGCTGAGACAATTGATATCTACAAACTGAGTTCAAAGAAAGGAGAGAAGAATGAGCAATAGCAGACCAATGAAAGAAGGTATGGTGAAGAAAGGTGGAAAAAACCCACCTCCAACAACACCAAAAAAGCAAATCAAACCACCTCCGCAAAAACCACCACCAAAGAATTAGACTGTTCAACAACTGGCTGCAGTAGACAAGCAACATCATGTCCTCTGGCTCTATATATGCCGCTTGCAACTGAGCCAGGGCGTTGTACGCCTATCCAATCCCCTGCCTTGCGAAACCGCGCATTTATCTTGACACAGATAACTCCGCGGTTTATAAATACTTGCATGGAAACACAATTCTACGGACGGAAAGCTGAGCTGGACCGGCTGCAATCGTTTGTCAACGGATCACATTCCGGATTTCTTATGGTCCGTGGACGTCGCAGAATCGGCAAGTCATGGCTCTTGACGAAGTTCAGGGACAAGGTGAATGCCTTTTACTTCCAAGGTGACGACAACACTACTTCTCGGCAGTTGATGAAAATGATGGCCGAGGCATGGGAGGCATATTCGGGTGACGATTCCCTTGCTATCATTCGAGTCATTGACTTGAGTTGGGCGCGGATATTCAAGGTGATGGTACGGTTCTGTCAGCGGGAAGCGGGATCTAAACACATCCTAATTTTTGACGAAGTCCAATGGATAGCAAAACGGAAGTCCGGATTTCTAGGTCAGCTGAAGGAGGCTTGGGTGGACTTCGAGAAATCCGGCAGTACCAAGATCATCATCTGTGGATCGTCCCAGCGCTTCTTCGAAAAGGCCACGGCCCTAGGGACATCAGTCCTCCATCGTTTGCGAACGGAAGCAGATCTCTGGGTCGAGCCGTTCAGCCTCTCCGAAATCAAGCGACACTACTTCCAAAAATGGACAGAAGAACAGATCTGCATGGTGTTCATGATGACGGGTGGGGTTCCATATTATCTTGAGCGGATTCCCCGCATAGATAACTTCATCCAAGCGATTAATCAGGCGTTCTTCACCCAGAAAACGATCTTCCTGGATGAATTCAAAGAAGTCCTAAATCTGGAATTTACCAAAGCCTCCGGATCGACCGCAGAAAAGGTCATGAAGAGTCTGGGACCCGATGGATCAACCATGGAAAACATCCGACAGAGGGCTGGTATCAGTAATGAATCAACCGTGAGAACCATGATCGACCAACTCGTGAAATACGGGATTGTAGGTGAGAAATCGCGAGCCGGAGAACGCAAGGCAAATAGGAGAGGAAGCAAGTTCTACATCAAGGATCCTTTCTTGGGTTTCTACTTCCGCGTCTTGCGGGGCAAGGCACGACGCATTCAGAAAAATATTAGGAGCAATCTCTTTGCGGAATGCATTGCCTCGAAAACTGGATACTACATTGAAGGCTTTTCGGGCGTAGCCTTTGAACTCCTGACCGAATGGATTCTGCAACAGAAGCTCAGCCCGTCGGGCACCGAGCCAATCCTGGACAAATTGGCACTTGCTGACGATAAGTATGTCATTGGTCACTACTGGGTTGAAGGGGAAACCCAGCTGGATCTGATTGTAGAGAATGAGCAGGATCGAGAAAGCAGAGTGCTCGAGCTTAAGTGGACAAACCACACAGTGAACCTTTCTGCTGGATACATTTCTCAAGTGAAGAACAAGAAGTATACCCCTCCGAAGGGCTGGACAATCAGCTACCATCTCCTTCTATCTCAACCTGCATCGAAATCATTCAACAAGAAAGCCAAGGAAGAGAACGTACAAGTGCTGGGGTTGAGCGATCTCTTTGCGTGATCATTGTTCTGCAAGAAAACCGCGAACTTATGGAGCGTCAGAAAACTCCGCGGTTCGCAACGCCATCGAGAAAGCTGGATGCATTTCTCAAGGCACATCGAATAAAGAATGGAGACTTGGTATCATGAATTATGGAACAGCAAGATAATGCACAACAAATGCATCAACCAGCCACAAATGCAAAGCTGTGAACCTGAGTAATATCTGTGCTGGTTATGCAAGCGTTATCAAGTATTTCCAAATAGAACAAGGCTATAAATAGAAGCTATCTCGTCGTACTTGACATATGCTCATTTTCCTCCGTTTGCTGGAAAGATCAGTGAATCTTTATCAGAGCACCCTATTGCGATCTTATCCAGGAATTCCGTATAACCAGGAGACAAATGTGTTCCAACTCTCAGACAGATGGCGCGCCATGAATAGAGATGCCTCCCCTTCTGGGGGCATCGCGTTTATATGCCACACGGATACTTTGACCCCGGTCTTCGAAACACTATGCCAGTTGGAAAGCTAATTGTCAGGTATTGTTATATCATTCGAAAGAAGTAATTCTGTTTCTGATATTATTCTGATCAGTTCTTCCGCAATCATCTCATTAGCTTCTGCGGTTACATGTGCCCCGGAATAATCGAAATAGACTCCATCCTCAATTTCATCGAAGATAGTCCTGAAAGAGAAGTATCGAGTCGAATCGGTTATCGATCCTTCAAAAAGATCATAGCTTGCCTGAAGTAACTCTTTGAACGCGGCATCTCCTCCTGCAAGGAATGATTCATGCCCTCCTTCGTAGAATATGTGCTCCCGATCCGTAAGTGTTTTATCTCCTGTCCATATAGTCGGCTGCCATACAAACAGACAGTCAAATCCGTAGAAATCAGCAAGCGCTTCAACAACAAGGCAGTTTCCGTAATAAACGCTGACAACATCTGAGGCCAGCGTGTCAAAATTAATCCCCATTGTTCTGTAAGTAGGAATTTCAACAGTCTCCTGTGGTAGCATTCCCTTGGATCTAAGCGAAGTAACAAGAAGCCATGTATTTGTTTTGCTGAGAAGAATTTCCCAAACAGGCATGATGCCAAGCGCTTCATCTGTGCCCTCAACCCTTCCAGCTATCGATTCCAGTGAATGATGGACGCCCGCAAGCCCGTTCTCATAAGCACCCCAGACATCATTGAACCCATCATAGAATATCACAAGATCAGGGATATTGCCATTTCTGAGCTGCAGCATAAGCTCGATCACTTCCTGAGTGGAGGAATGGCCTATCTGAGCAAGATTGAATACTGCGACAGACTTGTCAATCAATTCCGATAAGTTCCTCTGCAGGGATGCCGCGATTGTGCATGAATCAGATACGCCCGAACCCCACATGGCGGAGCCTCCGAGCATGATAGCTCTGAACGCTTCAGGATCTCGTGATGTTTCCGGAGTCAAACGAAAGCCTTCTTCATTGATCGTTATCGAATCACAATTGATGATTGGGTTGGCTCTCCATACAACAAAGGGTTCATAACGACCCAATACAACTATATGCTCAACTTCATCCAGATGACCCACTTCAATCTTTTGCGCCCTGATCCTGAATCTTTCCGGATCAATAAGCTTCACCAGAACAAGAGACAGGAGATCAAGTAAGATCATCGCAATCACGATACTAAGAAGTATCTTTGCTATACTCCCGTAGAATGCCGGAAAGCGCCGACCGAGAAGGCCTATGATAATCATAATGATTCCCGCTGCTGCAAATAATATCTGATTACTGCTTAATCCTGAACTGGTACTTAATCCCAGGATGTTTGAGAACAGCGCGATCAGTATCAGCACACTGCCTGATACAATTGCAGCTGTTTTCAGGACTTTCACCGTTGAATCGCTCAGTTTGGTATCTTTCATTATAATGCCCATTCAGTATATGTATTCAGAAGAATCAGTTTTACTAATCAGGTGAATTGATTGAATTTAATCAACTTGATTTTGTTTCACAACTTCGGGGGGAGATCTCAATAGACATCTGGATACTCGGAATTTCCGCTTTCTACCATGATTCAGCTGCCTGCCTGGTGCATAATGGCAGAATTGTAGCCGCAGCACAGGAAGAACGATTCACGAGAAAAAAGCACGACCACCGATTCCCTGAACATGCCATAAAATACTGTCTTGATGAAGGTGGTATAAATGCAGAGTCGCTCACTCACGTAGCTTTTTATGACAAACCGTTTCTCAAGTTCGAAAGACTCCTTGAGACATATCTTGCGTTTGCGCCATCCGGTCTGCCCTCTTTTCTGAAATCCATGCCCCTCTGGCTCAAGGAAAAGCTCTGGATGGGTGATCGTATCAGAAAAAACCTCGGTGAATTCAGCGGAGAGCTGTTTTATCCGGAACATCATCAGTCACATTCCGCATCGGCTTTCTTCCCGAGTCCCTTCAGAGAAGCGGCTATAATAACGATGGATGGTGTCGGCGAATGGGCAACCGCATCATGGGGGATCGGTAAAAACAATCATATAAAGCTCATGCACGAGTTACACTTCCCGCACAGTCTGGGACTTCTGTACACGGCATTTACATACTACACAGGATTCAGAGTAAACTCTGGAGAGTACAAGGTTATGGGGCTGGCTCCATATGGCGAACCCCGTTTTGCACAGACAATTCTTGAACACATCATGGACCTGAAAGAAGACGGCAGTTTCCGATTGAACATGAAGTATTTCAATTACTGCCAGGGACTGACCATGACTTCCCAGGCATTCCACAAACTATTCGGCGGGCCTCCCAGAACACCGGAGAATAACATTACTCAAAGGGATATGGACCTTGCTGCATCGGTGCAGGCTGTTGCAGAAGAGGTTATGATGAGAACCGCGAAGCATGTAAAATCGGAAACCGGTCAGAGAAACCTCTGCCTGGCAGGTGGAGTATCACTTAACTGCGTTGCAAATGGAAAAATCCTCCGTTCCGGTCTTTTTGATGATATCTGGATTCAGCCTGCTGCAGGCGATGCGGGAGGCGCTCTTGGGGCAGCTCTTTTCGTATGGCATCAGGTTCTGGATAAAAGCAGAGTTGCAGACGGAGTAAACGACAGCCAGAGCGGATCCTACCTTGGACCACACTGGAGTGATGATGAGATCGAATCCTGGCTCGTGAATAGCGGATATCCGTTTAAAAGGCTTGATGAAGAAAGCATCATAGAAGAAGTAAGCGATGCAATCATTTCAGGTAAAGTCATCGGATGGTTTTCCGGAAGAATGGAATTTGGTCCAAGAGCTCTGGGGAACAGATCGATTATTGGAGACGCCAGAAGCACAGACATGCAATCACTAATGAACCTGAAGATCAAGTTTCGGGAATCATTCAGACCTTTCGCGCCATCGGTTCTCAACAACGTTGCTGAAGAATACTTCGAGATCGATGTCCCCAGTCCGTACATGCTTCTTGTTGCGCCTGTCCGCAGAAACCGCAGGAATAAGTTAATTGAAGAAGAACATCTCTTCGGGATGGAGAAACTGAAAATCCCCAGATCGGATATACCTGCTGTCACTCATGTGGATTATTCCGCCCGTATTCAGACCGTAGACGGGAAATACAACCCTAAATACTACAATCTTATATCAAGGTTCATGGAAAAAACCGATTACGGAGTAATCATAAACACTAGTTTTAATGTAAGAGGTGAGCCCATAGTATGTTCACCGTACGATGCTTATCTCTGTTTCATGAGAACGGAAATGGATATGCTTGCTCTTGGTAATTGCCTGCTCCTCAAGGAAGAACAGCCTGAATTAACAGAGGAGAAGGATTGGACAAAGGTATTCACGCTTGACTGATGGAGATATAGGTATGGATCAAATCCGCAAACTGAAGAAATTCGGTCTGACAATGGCAGGAGCGTTTGCAGTCCTGGCTATCCTGTTCTACATAAAAGAAAAGCCTTTATGGCTCTTTTCAGCTGGATTATCCGGATTTTTCCTGTTTACGGCTCTTGTAGTTCCATCTATTCTGAGACCGCTGGAGAAATACTGGATGAAGCTTGCGGTCATTATGGGATTCATCGTAACCAATATTCTTCTGACTCTTGTATTCTTCATCGCTGTTGTTCCTACGGGACTCATCATGCGCCTTCTGGGAAAAGATCCTCTTCGAATACGTTCAAGCAGCAGCACAGTGTCATACTGGCTGGTTGTCGATGATGACGGACCATGCAGCAGGCCTGACAAACCTTATTAGAATTGGAAATGATATGGGCCATTTCAAAGAAATATGGGATTTTCTCAAAGTTCGCAAAAAGTGGTGGCTGGCACCGATTATTGTTGTGCTGCTGTTGCTCAGTCTGATAATCATACTTACACAGGGCTCGGTACTGGCGCCTTTCCTGTATGCGATTTTTTGATTATTCCACCCCGAAATAGTTCTTTGGTTCTTCATCAGGCAGGCAGAGGTCAGCTCCTGTAGTTGACTCAATAACTGCTGATTTTCTATGAATATTACCTGGGAAAAACTATATCCTGATTTTCACTGACAGATTCACTCAGTAAACCCTTGACAAACAAGTCGAAATTACTGACCTTATAGATAATATGAAGGGACATCTACGAAAAATGTTAATAAAGGAACACATTTTTTTGAAACAGCTCCTGCCAGGAACAAAAATGTTCCTGATTCTTTCAGCCTTTCTTTTTCTATTTTCATATTCAGCATTATCAGGCCCAGCGCGGATTCTATGGGAAAAAGAGATCCCTTCTGAATTTGACAGCCGTATCTGGGGTGTTGATATCACAGATGACGGCGGAGCAATCTGTGTTGGGGAGTTCGGCTCTGAGGACGATGAAATAACTTCCCTGTTTCTTATCAGAATTACTCGTGACGGATCGATTCCATGGGTAAAGACCACAGGCTGGGGACTGGCTACTTCAGGGCAGGATGTAATCCAGGTATCCGGCGGTTTTGTTGTTTGCGGCAGCATCTTCTCCGGTACCGTTTATAATGGTTTTGTGGCAAAGTTCGATAACTTCGGGAATCTTATCTGGTGCAGGGAGATCAACAACATCAATAATGATATATTGTTCGATATTTCAGAGACAGCCGATGGAGGCTTTGTAGCAGCAGGATATACCGAATCCACAGGTGCCGGCGGAAAGGATTTCTGGCTTGTTCGGATGGATTCCGGCGGATATCTGGAATGGACCAGGACTTTCGGTACATCAATGTCCGAAGCAGCGTATTCAGTAGCCGCTCTGGAAAATGGCGGTTTCGCTCTTGGCGGAGGCAGTGCCGGGGATTTCTATATCGTAATCACCGATTCGACAGGTGTCGGACTAAATGCTTACTCTTTCGACAATGGCGGACATGAAACAGCAAAATGTCTTATAGAATCCTCTGAGGGAGGATACTTCCTTGCTGGAATAACTATGCAGCCAGGCAATTATCAGTCGGACATATTACTTGTCAGATTGAACGCTTCAGGAAATGTGATCTGGTCAATTACGATTGACGGTGATGATAATGATTCAGCCTGGGATGCTGTTGAACCGGAAACGGGTGGATTCGCTGTTCTGGCGAACACGATGTCTTCCGGCAGACAAAGCTACGACGCAATACTATACAGGCTTGATCACCAGGGTAATATCATCTGGGAACTGAACGCCGGAAACAGTTTCTGGAATACAGGAAGCGGACTTGCCATCAGTCCCCAGGGTCATCTTCTCTTCGGCGGCAGAACCTGGACCGAAGAATCGGGATGTTTCGTCCCCTGGATTGTGTATACCATTCCGGAAGACCTTCTTAACTGGTAGCAAAGGAGAACAGGCGTGCCTGACAGACACAATCTGAAAGCAAACTGGGACATGCTTGAGGGCTTTAAGAGCGATCAGTCAAAAGGGATTGAACATCCGCTTCTTCAGAAACCTGTTCCTGAAGGGGTGTCTCTGTTATCCCTCCCGGTGGTTGATTTGGATGATTTTCCAGCCTCTTCCATCTCGGAAGCTCTCATATCAAGAAAAAGCGTACGAAGCTTCACAGATGAGCCTATTTCTATTGCTGAACTGTCCTGGCTTCTCTTCGCTACTCAGGGAGTGAAGAGTATCGTTCGAAACGGTATAGCTTCATTCAGAACAGTTCCATCAGGTGGAGCCCGCCATCCTTTTGAAACATATCTATCGGTTAATAACGTCAGCGGACTGGATACGGGGCTATACAGATACCTCCCTTTTGATCATGCACTTGCTCATCTTGGAGACAGAATTCCCCCTTCCAGCGTTATCGAGGGATGCCTTGATCAGCGATTCGCCGGTGAATGTTCCGTTACTTTCATCTGGACGGTCATACCATACAGAACAGAGTGGCGGTACGGTCCTGTTTCCAGTAAGATCATTGCTCTTGATGCGGGACATGTCTGCCAGAATCTCTATCTTGCATGCACAGCTTCAGGACTGGGCACATGCGCTATCGGGGCTTACGATCAGAACATTATGGATTCTCTGCTGGATCTTGATGGCAGGGATGAATTCGTGATCTACATAGCGCCTGTCGGCAGAAGATAGGAACTGTTCATGCTTGTTCTCCTGATCCTTGTCTCTTTCATTGATCCTCTGAATCCGGCGTCAACTGAAATTGCCCTGAAGGATTTTTCAGAAGGGCTTCTTCTAACCGATGGCCGGCATACAGGTCTTTTCCTCCTGAACCATCACAACGAAATCGAAGTACTTTCAGATAAACCCGGATCCGGAAGAAACGTCATTCTGATCGAAGGCAATGTTCTTTTCAAGGAATGCCCTTCAGGAATGCCGCAAAGAGTGGTTATTATCGCTCCCGATCAGACTGAACGCGTACTTTTCGAATCCGAATACTTCAGCGGGCCTTTCAATACAGCCCGTGCTACATTCATGATCGCGCAGGATGGCTTCCTGACCGAATACGATCTGCGGGGACGAGAAATTGAAAGCTGGTATATCGGCGAATTCCCGGCATGGGCTGCAGCCTCGGATGATAGAATCTGTTTTACCGGGGAGACCGGCGGGCTGAGAATCCTTGCTATGGATACAGGAGAAGTTCTGAGCTTACGAATGCCGGGAGAAAAAGAAGCGACTTACTCAAGAACATCATCCGGACAGGGGGGCCTGTTTCTTGCCGAAAAATCATCCGGAGGCTTCACCGTTCTGGACTCAACAGGTAATGTTATCATTGAAAATTCCTGCTATTTCTACCCATCCTGGACGGATGACGGATGTATCTTATGCTCACACCTGGAATTTTCAAGAATATTTCCCGTATCCGGCGATATTATAATCATTGATCCTCGCACAGGAGATCAGGATATCAGACCGGTATCGGGAATTCCGCTGAATCCATTCTCTACCAGTGAGGACGGAATAATCTGGACAGACGGCACCAGCGGCAAGCTGATCGGACTCGATCTCCAGCCGTTTCCATTTTTTGAATATCAATCAGTAACGGGTGATCCTGAAGGATATATAGATGTTCCGTACATGCACCAGAGATGGGATACCCCGGACTGGTTCGACGGAAGCTGGTCATGCGGACCCACATCATGCATTATGGCTGTTCAGTACTACAGAATGCTCACTCCGGATTCAATCTGGGTTTCATATCCTTCAGCTGGACACTGGAGCCTGTGGGGTAATTACATCCCCGAAGAATACACTTTTTTCGATTATACGTACGATGAACTGGGAGAAAGCCCCGGTTACGTAATGGTTCCCGGTGCCCATGGTTTCATCTGCCCCGATGGTTCAGCCTGGTGGAATAATATGGTGGATTTTCTCAATCAGCATGAGGTGAGTTCCTCGTGGGCGGGAACTTCGTGGTCCACCCTGACAGAACAGATCGACAGCGGTTATCCGGTTGTCTGTTCCAGCTCTCTTGGCTCAGGCCATATCATCATACTGAACGGTTACTATGCAAATCATACCATTATTGCCAACGATCCTTACGGAGACGCGAACGAGAGCGGATGGGGAAACTACTACAACGGGAAGGATGTCCTTTACGACTGGCCCGGATACAACAACGGCCACGTTGAAATTGGAATAAGCCAGCTTTTCTACGCGCAGGCTCAGGTTCCGACAGAACCGGACACTCTGGTGGATGACTGCTGCAAAGGATTTGAGAAGTACGGTGACTGCAGATACTGGCATCTTACCGGCAGCGGCTACGAAGGAAACGCCTGGTGGACATGGTCAACGGGTGCTCTGCCGGACACCTGCATCGCGGAGTGGTATCCTGAACTCCCCGGAACAGGTGATTACATCGTATCTGTTTACATCCCTTCTTACTATGCGACCGCAACGGGTATCTATGTAATCCAAACCTCCTCAGGTCCGGTCGAGGTAATTCTCGATCAGGGATTGTACAGCGGGGAATGGGCAGTACTCGATACATTCCATCTATTCGATGATGCCTGGCTGAAGCTGGGCGACTACACCGGAACAGGAGGGCAGTACATAGCTTTTGACGCGGCTCTTTTCAGTCTGACCGGAACTGGAATAGGAGACGGCTTCTATTCAGATCAAACAGCTCTCAGTCTTTTCCCTAATCCCTGCCGCGAAACAGCATACATACTTCTTCCCGCCAGTAATGAAGGAGCGACAATCTCTCTCTATGACACTTCCGGAAGGCTCATTTCAAGAACTTCAATCAGTAACTGCCAGAGTGCCCTGCAGATTGATACCTCCTATCTTTCCTCCGGTCTGTACCTGCTGAAAGTGAGCGTCGAAGGATATTCAAACGGCACATTCTCCAGGCTTCTGACAGTCTGCAGGTAGTGAGAAGCGCTATGAACTGTCCCAAATGCGGTCATCTTCAGGATGATTCGAATACCGAGTGTATCAGGTGCGGACTGATCTTCGAGAAATACAGAATTCGTGACTACCAGGAGCTGATTCCACAGGTCAGACAGAAGAAAGCTGGATTCGTTCAATCTGTTTTCAGGTACCTGCTTTACACGAAACCCAGGATAGAACATCTTGACTTCTACGGACGGATCTTTGTTTTTGTGTTTCTTTTCATCTGGAGCTGGTGGTTCATTCTTTCCCCAATCGAAAGCAATTACTCTATTAAATCCTTTATGCATCTGGTAAATCTGCCATTTCATGAAGCCGGGCATATAGTATTCAGACCATTCGGGGAATTCATTACTTCTCTGGGAGGCAGTCTCGGTCAGATTCTGATGCCGCTGATATGTCTCTGTGTTCTGCTCATCAAAACCCGTGATACATTCGGAGCATCCATCGCGATGTGGTGGCTGGGAGAGAGCTTCATTGATATGGCGCCATACATAAATGACGCAAGAGCGCTTCAGCTTCCTCTGCTGGGTGGAAACACAGGAGCTTCTGCTCCGTACGGATTCCATGACTGGCAGTTTATCCTGAATGAATCAGGTCTTCTTGAGAAAGACCACCTCATTGCTTCACTGTCGTTCTCAGCAGGAGTTGTACTTATGGCGGTTTCATTCATCTGGGGAGGACTGGTACTCTACAGACAGTCCAAATCACTTTGAAGCTCATCTCCATTCACCGGCATCGGGGAGGATACATCTGCTCTATTTACTGATAGCGGTTGTCTGCAGCGCCTCAATCACTCTGATTTTCCATATAAGCGAGAGCCGTGGCATGAACAGGTATGTAGTCACCACTGTTAATTACCTTATAGCATCTCTTATATCTCTAATCTTCATTCTGTTCGGAAACCTTCCGGAATCATCCTGTTCGGGAGCGGCCAGCGCATTTATGAACGAGTTTGAAGGTGTGATAAGGGGTGGTGCTTTCAGTCCTGCCGGAAGTCTCGGATGGGCTGTAATCGTCGGTATCTCTACCGGCGCACTGTACTATCTGGGCTTCATCTATCTTCAGAAAGCTGTGAAAGAATGCGGTGTCAGCCTTGCGGGAAGTTTTTCCAGGATGGGTATACTTATTCCTGTAATCCTTTCAATTCTTTTCTGGCAGGAATTGCCTTCGAGCCTGCAGTGGGCTGGAATATGTCTGGCTCTGTTTTCAATACTTCTTGCCAATATTGACCTTTCAAAATCCGCCGGATATTTTTCAGGATTCCAGCCTGTACTTATAATGCTGTTCATAATCGTCGGGCTGGCGGAGTTCAGCAACAAGGTCTTTCAGAGATATGGCGTACTGGAAGCTAAAAGCTTGTTTCTCTTCTTTGTATTCACGACAGCGCTCCTGATAAGCGTACGGAAAACCATAAGTGTGGGAAAAAGGCCGAAGCTTTCAAGCATAATCACCGGATTCGCTGTCGGAATTCCCAACTTCTTCGGATCGTTTTTTCTTATCCTTGCACTTTCAAGACTTCGAACCGCGGTGGTCTTTCCATTGTACAGCGCTCTTACCATCGTCCTTATCAGTCTTTCCGGCTGGATTCTATTCGGTGAGAAACTTAGAAAGCGAGAGAGGTTTGCAGTGATCCTTACAGTGGTGGCGCTTGTGCTGGTGAATCTGCGATCATGAGCAGAACCGCACTTACCGCATCTGAAAGAACCGGATTGCTGGGCACCCAGTCAATCGGCAGGCTTCTGTTCAGACTGTCCGGTCCGGCCATAGCCGGAATGCTTGTCAACTCAATGTACAACCTTGTCGACACGATCTTCGTCGGCAAGGGAGTGGGCACTCTCGCCCTTGCCGCTCTTGCGGTCTGTTTTCCCATTCAGATGTTCCTGCTTGCGGTTGCCCAGACCGTCGGGATCGGATCAGCGTCAATAATCTCAAGAAAACTGGGCGCCGGGATGGAAAAGGAAGCAGGCAGAATCGCCGGAGGTTCATTCGTATTGGTAGCTATGCTCGGACTGAGCATATCCATAGCAGGTCTTCTTTTTCTTGACCCGGTACTCAGGCTGTTCGGAGCCAATAATCAGATTCTCCCGTATGGAAGGGATTACCTCTCGATTATTCTAATGGGGGGGATCTTCACGGCTATTACAGTATGCTCCAACAATATTGCAAGATCGGAAGGGAATACAAGAGTAGCGATGATCAGCATGTTCATCGGTGCGGGTGTGAATATTGTACTTGATCCCATTTTCATCTTCGGTTTCGGAATGGGTATAAGAGGCGCTGCTATTGCCACCGTAATCGGGAAGATATGCGCTTTTACCTGGATCATGAGGTATTTCCTTACCGGAAAGAGCCATCTGAAATTCAACAGCAGACACCTTCTGCCCGGATTGCGGCAGTGCCTGAATATTCTTAAAACGGGTTCACCATCATTTGCCAGGGTGGCAGCCGGAAGTGTCCTTGCCATAGCCGTGAACAACACGATCATGCACTACGGACATGAAGTTCACCTTGCTATTCTGGGTGTAACCAACAGGATGATGATTTTCGCACTGATGCCGCTGTTCGGACTTGTGCAGGGCCTTCAGCCAATTGTCGGTTATAACTATGGAGCGAAACTGTACGGTAGAGTGATGAAGTCATTAAGGTACGCGATTGTATCGGCAACGCTTCTGAGTACTGCCTACTGGCTTCTCTTCGAGCTGGCTCCGGGATTCATGCTTAGCATGTTCAGTAACGATACCGAGCTTATTTCTATCGGTGCCGGTATTTTCCGGATTCTTGTTGTATTGATGCCGATAATCGGATTCCAGGTAATGGGAGCAGGTGTATTCCAGGCTCTGGGTAAATCAGGTACTGCGCTTCTTCTATCTGTTTCAAGACAGGTTCTCTTCCTCGTACCTCTTACCCTTATCCTTCCTCTCCTTATTCGCCCTTCATTAAATGGTGTATGGTTTGCGTTCCCGGCAGCAGACCTTCTTGCGGCTACTGTAACAGGTCTCTTTTTCTACAGGGAGATCAGGAAGATGAAATCGCTCCTCTGACAATACACATTCCATTCATCAGTATTGACTTGATATAGTTTCTTCTGTAAACCTGATACAGTGTTCATTCAAATTCTTATGGTGTAGGAAATATGAAATTAGCACTTATCTGTTCAGCATTTATGGCTGCTTTCGTATCCGCTTCAACAATCAGCAATCCTCAGCAGGCGGCAAGTCTGGTATTCAGTGATGTTCTTGAAGGAGAGATAGATGGCAAATCTGTCCTCTCTCTTGAAAGGATGCTGATCGCAGGTGAAACGGTTGGAACCTGGCACGAGGATATAATTGTGCCTGTTACCGGCTACCTTGTGCTTATTGATGACGCTGCTTACGCGAACTGGGAACATCCGTGCCGCTGGGTTTTTGTTACCGCAGATGGTGAAATGGAAATCATAAGACTTATGACTCCACCAGATGCCCTTCCAGGAATGGTAATGGAATACACCTGTATTCCCACGGCAGATACCTGTAAGGATCAGTACGATGACTTCATTGACTGGTTCGTACCAAATATACAGTCATCACCTGAAAATGCTGAGCATATGTATGCATGGATTATTTCCGGCGGATATAACATCTATAACAACCATATCCGTTACTACGGTGATGTGCAGTTCGTCTATAACGTATTGCATCGTGATTATCTTATTCCTGATGATCATATAATCGTGTGCTTCTCTGATGGACTTAACCCCGCCCCCGACCAGTCAGGCGGTTTGAACTCCAATCCTGATTTTGATAACGACGGCGATACAGACATTAATTACGACGCTACTTACTCTGGTGTAATCAGTGGTTTTTATGATATCAAAGCCATGCTTGGCGCGGATGATCATCTTCTTCTTTTTACAACAGACCATGGTGGGCAAGGTAAGTTCGACAGCCCCCCTGAAGTGATTCTCAATCTCTGGAATACCGAATACCTGGATGACGATGTCCTTCAGGTTATGCTCTCCGAACTGACAGCCTACTCCGTTCACACTGTCATGGAACAGTGCTATTCCGGAGGGTTTCTTGAGGAAGTGCTGGCAGGCACGGCCGGTATGCCCAGCTCATTCACTTCCGCCGCAAACGGATACGAGTCAAGCTGGTCCGGAGCTACATATCCGGAATATGACGAATGGGTTTATTACTGGACGGGTTCTATGCATGGAACTGTCCCGCCGACAACAGGTTTACCGGGAGGACCCCTCCCCGGTAATCCGGATATGAACTCTGACGGTGTAGTTTCCTTCTGGGAAGCTGCCGACAGGGCACTCGCATGGGATACCGCCTCCGAAAACCCGCAGTGGGATGATGATCCTGATTCGTGCGGAGAGGAGTACTACCTCGGCGGAAGGATTGCCGTTGGAATCGAAAATGGCAGGACACCGATCATTCCGGGAATCAGTAATCTGATCCTTTCGTCTAATCCTGTACTATCCGTATCCACCTTGATTTTCAGTATAGACCGTGCCCGCGGAGTCGAAATTTCTGTATACGATATGACCGGTCATATAATTGAAACTCTGCTCAGCGGATATCTGGCTGCAGGTGAACACTCACTTGTCTGGGACACAGAACATCTTGCGTCCGGAGTTTATATGGTGAGATTCAGAGCGGATGATTTCATTGAAAGCATAAAAGCGGTCAAGTTCTGATCTATCTAACTTATTGAGAAAAATGCGGGGGGAGCATTACTGCTCCTCCCGCCCTTCTGTCTACCGGTTTGATTAAATCTGTTGCAGAATCTCTTCAAGTGCGGTTGCATACTGTCCAATTGTTGGCGTGGTTCCGACTATCCTGTCAATTTCAGTTCCGTCGGCTTTTGCTATTACGATGCAGGGAATTGCTGATACGTTGTACTGCATGGCGTAAGGGCCTCCTGCCGGGCTGTCGACATCCAGCCTTAACAGAACGAAGTTGGAAAGCACCGGATGCATCTCTTCACTGGTAAAATATTCTTCCCCGAGAGTTACGCATGGACCGCACCAGTCGGCGTACATGTCAATTAAAAGAGGCTTGCCTGAAATTTCCGCTTCATCACTGGCTGCGTCAAAATCATCACTGAACCATGTCAGTTCTTCCAGAGGCTCGCTGCCGCTTTCTGTAACAGGTCCGTCATTCTCAGTCTGGCCACAGGCCATTGACAACATTCCGGCAAGCATGAGCACCGTTAAATACTTTTTCATTTTCATCCTTTCAAGATATGCACATGTTCTCGATACAGCGTATATATACAAAAATGCTCAGGTATTGTTCCATATGTAACAATTAGGAGCCTGTTATGAGACCGGTTACACCTCTTTTAACTGTTGACGCAATCATCGAACTGCCGGATGGAAAGATAGTCCTCATAAAGCGGAAATACCCTCCACCCGGCTGGGCGCTTCCGGGAGGTTTTGTTGATCCGGGGGAAAGCCTTGCTGAAGCTGTCAGAAGAGAAGCGTTTGAAGAAACATCAATGAATATCGAAGATGTTCGATTATTTCACATCTATTCAAAACCCTGGCGTGATCCCAGAGGTGATACGGTCAGCGTGGTTTACTGCTGCAGAGCTGAAGGCATTCCCTCCGGAGGAGATGACGCTGCTGTCGCTGAAGCTTTCAGTCCGGAATCTTTTCCTCCTGATATTACTTTTGATCACGGGAAAATCCTTAATCA
>CBDVBK010000014.1:0-55012 GCA_965372215.1 uncultured bacterium
ACAAAAACCCCAGGAATCGGAATCCCTGGGGTACTTGTGTAAATTTTATTGGCCTTTACATCAAATACCCCTTGGACGGATTGAGGTCGAAGCGGTATTCCATCCCTTGATGTATACAAATACCACTGCCCCAAGGGGCTGTCGATTTCTGTACCAAGGTTTGGAATAATCGCATTGAAGTTAATCCTCCAAGTTAAATGTTTTCTGTTTCAGACTCTAATCTATTTCTAGTCCATCAGCGTGTCAAGCCGTATAAGGCACATGTTCATATAGCATCGGATATTGCGCCTGGAAACACGGTGGCGTCTTCTCAAGATCGAGATTCACGTCAATGTTTCTACGGAATATCATATCCTCCTGACCCTTTCTGGCCCCTGTTGAGCACACAAAATTCTTCTTGCCTAAGCCATGGAATAGTCTGGTTATACCAAGTGCCATTCCACCAAGATCCAAGAAGTCGTATAGAGTGCCATTGAACTGCTCAAAATAGTTGAACATCATTTCCGGAGTAGGTAGAATAACTCCTCTAGGTCTGAATATGTGAGCATAATCAGGGAGCAGCATCCAGCCCACTATACGTTCGTACTTGGCTGCTGGGTCTGTCCAGTCGAAACAGTGGCTGAATTCCCCCAGCTTGCCTACTACCGTTCTGACATGGGTCTTATAGGGAAGGAGGCACCCCTCTCCATAGATATCTAAGGAGTACCTCTTCAGCGACCAATCGAAAAACCTCTGTATTATCTGACTGTCTTTAGGTTTCTTGTAGGTGATGATTAGGTCTCCCGGTAATAGATCTTCTGGTTTTAACATAGCTACCTCCTCAGAGAAGATTATACTATGCTTTACAAATCTTCCAATACCAGGATAGGAGATATTTTGTCTTTTGCTTCTTTGTTAGCTTTTGGGTATAACAATCTAGCAATATTTTTAATATTATTAGCCAATTCCTCCGGCAGATCACTGTCTAGTGCCTCAGCTATTTTACTACATAAAGATGATATTTCATCACAGGACAACTGATCTTTTTGTCTATTAAGTATTTTCAGCATACCCCTGTCTGCATCGGTTAATATTTGTTCGCTTATACATTCGTTTCTGGATGGAGAATACAAAAGCTCACATTTTTCTGGAGTAGGGTGCATGAATACCCATAATCCCAATACCCAATTTTCATCACAGATATCTAAAACATGATCACCAAATTTATATTTATGTTTTTTTCTATCATACCATCTTAAAGGAACTGGTTCGTCATAATCACCCATCCCTTCGTCAAGAAGATATACTTTAACGTCTGGCATTCCATCATAAAAACCAGTACGATGTATTCGGATAAGAGCTTTATTCGGACTAGACATTTATCCTCCCGGAAGGTTGACACCAATCATATCATTGTTTATCTTTTTCTCGGGAAGAATCAATGATAGTTCTTCTAGACTTCCTTTCTGTTGCGGCTGCTGTTGGGACATTCGGCAGCCGCTTCAATTCAATTCTGGATAGATGTAGTTTTCTGCTCTTCTTGTTATCTCATGCATCATTTTCGATACGATATCATCATTGTATTTTGTCAACAAATGTATCTGTATCGTGTGGAACTGTGATTCGAATACCTCATGAAAAGCTACCTTATCTATTTCATCATCTTCCAGATCGTCATGCCTTATCCAATGATCAGAATAAGCTATCGATATCATCATCGCACTTTCTACGCCTTCCCAAGAAGCTCTGGCATCAGAGTTTATCTGTTGGAATACACTGATCTCTACATTTGAGAAACCTAATGTATGCTGCCAGTAATATACCCTATCTGTGAAAAGCTTCACCTTTCTAGCGAATTCCTTTTCACTAATTTCTTTCAAAGTATCATCCGTGTTTTCACACATCTGGCACAGCCTCCTTATTAAAAATAACTTCGACACTTCTTTTACGCCCGCATTTCAGACATCGCGCTTGATATGCTACTGTACCCCTTCCATCGTTAAAAGTTTGTTCTACTGAATATTTTTCGTAAGAACATCTGGAACACTTCAAGCCCAATCTACTCATATATAAGGTCATTGCAGCAAGCTCTATCTTGTTATCCAACATATAAGTATTACCATTGAGGTTTAGTGTAAGAACCTTATTGGTTTTGCGTTGTATCCGCATACATCTTGCCAGTTTTAATGTGGGATACTGTAGTCCCGCTGGTTTCGAATTCCTTGGCCAGATCTATCCCGCGTTCTCCGGCATTAACTCTAGCATATATCTCCCTCGCTTGGGCATCAGTGAACTTCCTGGGGCGTCCTTTACCCCGACTGTTCAATATAATTTCCTCCAAGGCCATGCCCTCATTTAACCTTTTATCTATAGGAGTTCTGGTACTGTAAATACATCGAAAATCTTTCACCCAGTCCATAATTGACTTTTTTTCACCGAAAGCTTCTACAAGTTTAGGTGGACGCCCGGGTCTAGGAATCTTATCAAAAGCAATAATCCCGCAGACAATACACCGTCCGCTCCTCCCGTTCATCAAGTTCTGTATGTCTATCAAATCTCGTCGTCCACACGCACATTCGCACGGAGCTTTCCATCTAGTCTGATATCCGCCCTTGGTAACATTATTGACATTAAGAAATGGAAGAGGTTCTCCCACAACAGTCCAGTCTTTATAATATTTTTTGATGTTAGGAATATTATCATAGATGTTTTCTCTTCTGGATTTAGCTTGAGTGCGTGTTTTCTTAGCTTTATTAAGGCGTTTGCCTAGATCACGACGCGGACTGGCTATAGCCTCTTCGGGTGACATACCCCTTTTTAATCTATAGCGTATTGAGGCTGAGTGTTCACATGTACAACGGGGATCCTTTACCCAATCACATATACATTTTTTCTCACCAAAGGCTTCGATTACTTTTGAGCGTTTACCAGGCCTGATAAGAATACTCTCTGGAAATCCAAACTTGTCACAAACAACACATTGTATACTTGCCCCAACTTCAAGATCCTGAACGTCTACCAGATCTCTTCGCCCACACCTGCACCTGCAGGGAACTTGCCATTGAGTTTGGTATTCGTTCCCCTCTAATTCGTTCCTGGCAAGAGAAGGGAGTGGTTCACCTACAATAGTCCACTCACCATATTGTTTTTTAACCTTTGGTGGATGATCTACACGCCACTCTTCCCGGCGGAGATATCGTAATACATTTCGAGCAAAGTGCTCCAAGTCGTTCACTCCTTCATCCTCTTCCTCCTTCTCTGGGTAACAATCCCAACAAAAGGGGCCGTCATCTTCGGTATAAAAACTGTCTTCGTGCTCGCCAGCCATACCGGTAGGATTACCGCATTCACAGCAATACTCTAAAGTGGTTCCTGGGTATCTGGCATTCACGGCAGCGTGTTGGGATTGAGTCAGGGCACAGTTTATGCCCTGATCTCGTAGCTTCTTTTCTTCGTCTATCCAGTTCATGGTTTTCCTATCTTATCTTAGTAATCCACAAGACAACCACTCGAAATGACCAAACCAATATCGTATTTCAACCACATCCTCTCTGATACCTAATATTCTCAACCTTTTTATCTTTGCTGTAGCGCAATTGGGAATATTTGCAGGTAACGTAAAGCCCCATGCTCTAACTTCGCCAGCACGAACCTTCCTATGGCTTTCTAAGAGCATACCTTGCTTCTTTTTACATTCTTCAATAGTATTTGGTAACATACTATCTATCATTTCATCAAAATTTTCATTATCCTTGCTGCTGCGGTTATGTTCTTTGTCTATCCAGTCAGGCATATCAGGTCTTCTCTCCAGTCTGCGCTGTCCATGCCCTTGCTAAGGCCTCTACCTCTAATCCCGATGTGTATTCGCCTGTATCGCTGAAATACCAGCGACCACAGTACTCTCGACGTATTTCTCGCCGGATAGTTTTTCTCCGCCAAAACATTCCAGTAGTAACATCCACTTCTGCTACAAAAACTCTGTCCGTAACATCGATGCCTTCTGTTCTTATGAGTTTGAAGTTTCTAATTTTCATTGAATTCCTCCCGGCTTGTCAGGGTCATCAGGATGCCGCTCTTGTCTTATCATGTATTTTGCTGCTCTACTGAGAGCATCTCCAAAAGCGTTAGAAATCGCTCTGATATACTCTCCCCAGGTAATATCCATTTTTGAAACTTCACTGATGGCATCCCTGAGTTTCGTCTCTGCCTCTTCGACTATTTCCTCACGGGGATGTATTCTGCGTGGACTCATTGCATTCTCCAATCATCAAGACACCGATATAGGATTAGCTATATGGAGCATGCACCTTTCGCCATTGGCATCTTCATATAGAAACATATCGCCCCCATGGAAACGCTTATGGAATTTCTCTCGCAGCTCTTTTGGAAGATGGACCAACATTGGAGGTTTCCCATTCTCTTCGATATATCTATCCGCAAGCTTGCTGATATACTCTTGCAGATCTTCCCATGTGCATATTGAATCTTTCACTGCTTCTCTCCAATCTAAAGTTTCATACCCTCCGGCATCTGGTGCCATTCCTCTCCATCGAGGAGGTGGCCTGCTTATATAAGTCATGATTGTTTTTTCTTACGTCTACGCGATTGGTTTAATCCTTGCATTCGTGCGCACAGCTTTTCACGCATATTACGCATAGATGGGGTGATATGATACGGAGGTTTTTGCGTCTCATATCGTTCGGCACACTGCGATTTAAGCAACTCTTGAAATTGGACACCCAGCTCGGCTTGGGCGACCTTGATTCTAAGATATGGCGCAATAGCATGAATAAATGCTAGAGCAGTTGGACCGCTAGATGTCCATTGATATTGAACACGATGATTCTTGTTCTTCGGAGTATAGGAGGAAACGTTACCTCCGAATAGAGACTGAGCAAGATCATGTGGGGCACGTCTAGTACCCGAAATACCGACCTTTAAGCAGTGGTATGTATTCGGCTTACATTTGCCCTTATTAGCTTTACGTGCCCGTGCGATTGTAATAAAACCATCACAATCAATAACTCCGGCAAGGTATGCAAGATCTATATCATGCATAATCACTCCTGGGGAACTCTCTTATCAATAGGTCATCCGGTATTGCATGTCGCTCTTTAGGAGTTTTACCCGACATCTGTTTCATAAAGAAAGACACGCCTGCCGCTTTACAATCATCCCGCAAGCCTCTTGCCCAGTCAGGATCCATGTATCTGGGCTCAGCTCCAGATTCTCCCCCAACGATACAAAGAGAGACCCCGCTCAGATCGACATCGGGGATTTCGCCAAGAAGAGGCTCGAAAGAAACAAACCTTTTCTCTGCTGGTACCCGCCTCAATAGATCCATTCGGTATAGGTAGTCCTTATTTTCAATAGTTACACCAAACATCACGTTCTCAGGCCAGATTTCATCTATTGGCCATGCGGTTGCCCAGGTTTTCGCTTCCGTCCATTTAAGTAGCCTTTCTGGGCGTTTGGTGAGAATCAAGAATGTGTGTCTGGGGTTATTGCGCATCTCTACCCAGATATCATTGATGAATCCGCCAGGGACACTATCTTCCAGCAGGTCACCCATGAACTGAACGCCTATAATTGCAGGCTTTTTTTTCTTGGATGGTTCTTTCAACCTAGATCCAACGAGTATAGGTCCAATCTTACCAGCATAAGCAGCCCGTATCTCATCAGAGAAGTTAGGGTTGGCTGCCATTCTATCCGCCATACCCAAACTCCAACAATGCTCGCAGCCAATACTTACTGGAGTGCAGCGCATTACTATAGGATTCCAGCTATGTGTCAGATAATCTATGTTTGTCTTATTCATCAACCGCCTCAACTTCCTCTAACACCCTGTATGGTATTTCATACATATCTCCCGAATCGGTCTTCAACTTGAAGCTGACATCAGGATCATCTGGTTTTACCATTAAACATGCCGTAGGTATACCAATTATGGAATCTCCATCAGTTGATGTTATTTTGAAATATTTGCCTTTTGGTACATTCCGGAGGAAAAGATCGTAGTATTTGTCAAAAGACGGATGTGTTTTAATTCTATATTTTTCAATTCCCATTATTATTCCCCTTCTTCGCAAGAGTCCTCTCCACCTGATCTATCGCACATTCGAGCTTGTCTTCTTCCATGGAGTCAACAACATCATTGATGTCCATATCGAGATTACCATGCGCATACATTCTCTTGAACATGTGCTGCTGCGCATCTGTACACTTCTCAATACCCTCTTTGAGCGAATTTCTTGCGAATTTCTCTAGCGTTTTATGCATCTCCTCCAACCCTCTCTACTTTCTCTATAATATTCACACCAACAATTTCAAGTTCCCCTCTCCGGTAATTCTTACCGTATCCACATAGATGAGTCTTTAGTAGCTTCTCAGGACGTGATCCACTTTCTGTTTGTATTATTTTCCCACAGTTCAAACAGCGGTAGTTAATTATTACCGTGCCTTTCGCAAGCAGATCTCTGTCTTCAGCCATTATTTCTCCTCGCACAATTCTATCTTATCCTCTTTTGGCCAATACGCAACCATCTTAAATGGATTTGATTTTATCCAATCGCCATGAACTGCAGATATGACATAAACGAACCCATCAGACGTGCAAAAACCATTAGGCCTGTAACTTACACTTACTACTATTCCACGAATTCTTCTTTTACTTTCTGGGCGCGTGATTATTACCCTATCTCCTTTATGGAAGTCAGCAAACTTCTTGCAGATTTCTTCCCGTATCTTGGATGCTTTGCTTCCCCACTTCGCTTCTTTAGCCTCACAGTCAACCAGCTTTTTGAGCAGTCCTCCGTAATCAGTCATTCTCCACCCTCCTCTGGATCGTATCTTCGTTCGAAAATCTCAGGGTTCAGAATGCTGTAGGAATAATTTCCATTAGGAAGTAATTCCCTGATAACCCAGTCACCCTTTGCAGCAGCCATGACACCTTTGTCGTAAGTATGAAGCCAGAGTACAGCTCCGCCTGAATGCGGTATCCACTCTGCAAATTTACGGTCTTCCCATCCAGCGATTTTGAGATGAGCCTCTTTCGTGCCATTCCATTGAACAACCTCTACCCTATTGTTGGTTTCTTTATGGATGTAGATGTCGCTTTTTTCCTTGGGCATTCTTCCTGTCTTTTCCCATTCCATCATGCAATCAGTACTTGATAAATTCATTAGAAAATGGTACTCCGTATTCAGGAGCCCACGCTTCTTAATACATTCCAGAATCGTCTGCTTCAACACATCGGGAGGAATAAACTCAATCCATTCCATAACCCCATCCACAGAAGCTACTTTGTAGGGTCTTAGCCCGAGGATACTTGTTCCTAGTAGATCTACCTCATTTTCGAGCTCTTTATTTTCCAGGTACGAGCGTCTTACTGAAAAGGCTACGATCAATGCTATCATCAGCGCAGCACATGGCACTATAAAAGCTTCCATTATTCACCTTCTTCTTCAAACAAATACGGATAGGCAGCTTCCAAAGATCTCCAGAACTTTATGCTGGCTGAACTTATATCAGCACCCTCTGCTATTACCACTTCTCCTGTAGAGCAATTAATATCTACAGGTCCGGCTATGAGATGAACAGGAATATCATGTGTCCAAAGGCTGTCAGCAGCACAGAACATAGAATAACTCTGGTCTTCCCAGCTTTGTTCCTCGTGCCAAACAGTGTCAACAAGAACTTCAGTTGAATCTTCGGATTTGGTTAAGTATGGGAGATAAATGAGTTGCGCAAAAGCACCCGTAACAAGCAGCAAAATTACTGTGATTCGTAATTTCATTATTCTTTCCTTTCTGTTAAACTACTCCATACCTCCTTTATGACTCAAAACAGAGGTATTTAGTCATTGGTTTCGTCTGATCCTAATTATTGATTCTCTGTCAATAAGCTCTCGCGCTTCTATAATTATATTCGGAGAATTATCATAGAACCTATTTCTTAATAGATTCGCAGCTTCTACCAATCTATTACCTTCCACCCACAAAGTATTGGAGCTTTCTACTTTTTTAACAGTTTTCTGGTGCATAATACCCATCGCATTAGTAAAGATTATTTTGTCTCCTGGCTTGAAGACGCCAAAATCCCCATTAAACTTGATAGTTGTATTCACTCTTTTATTCTCCACTGCGCAGCATTTTGGGAATAGCGTCCGCAAGTTCTGGAGTAGCCACCATCCCCATTGGTAGAAGTCGCCCTAAACTATCTGTAACGAGCAGCATCGGCAAGAAAGCGTTTCGAGTACCGTGAACAGTGGCATACATGATCCGTGCTTTTATATCATGGTATAACATGGTTGCTGCTTGTCTCCGAGCAGCATTTCTGTCATTTTCTTGTTTAGGTTCCAGAACAGGCCATACAATTTTATAGTGATCTTCTTCGAGAGTGAATTGCATCATATACGCTTCCTGCCCCGTAGTCATATCATGTCCGTGCGCTCTGCCGGTAAACACAGCTCCATATTCCTTCATAATCTTGATCGTCTTATCAATCCATCCGTCAGGAGAGCTTTGGCTTGTCTTCCAGTATCTAAGTTCTTCGGGTATTGGTTTTTTCAATGTATACTCACCTCAACTCCACAAAGACTGAGAATGATTAAAATACAGCCTATGCCTATGAACGTACCTCCAACTAACTCTCCAACCATCGCTAACACGGCTCCTGAATTCCAATCCATGTTAAGCCCGATTGCAAAACTGCCTATTATTGTCACAAGCCCTGCAACTATGAGGATTATTCCGAAAACCATTCTTATTACCTTTCCTCCCAATATTTACCTTCAGGTCCACATCCAAGTGCTCTGTGCATGACGCAACTAAAATGCCTGTCTTTAAGTGGTTTTCCAGTCACATAATCTATGCGTTTTGTTGTTGCTTTAGGATGATAACATTCAGCAATATCGTAGTCCTCCCAAAAGACTATAGATAAACACGGAATGCCACTCACGCTTGGTTCACAGAACTCGCAATCTTTGCACAGTTTCATTTTACTAGGCGGAGATTCTTGCATATCCTCGTTCTCCTGATGGTAAGAAGCTCGTACTTCCTGCTCCGTCTCATTAGCTACTTGCTGTAGGGCTACCATAAGTGATTGGCTGTCCGGCATCCCTACTTGGGCCATCAGTTCCTTAATTCTTTCTTCTTTCACAATCTTTTCCTCCAGTTATATGTTTCAAAGCTTCTTTGCTAAGAGGACAAGCTTTAAGGTTTTCCATCGGATCCGATATGTCGAAAAAACGAGGGCTGGGATTCAATTCGTTCGCTATTCTTTCTCTCATCTCTTCAAAACTCTCCCACCCGAACACGACAACGGGGCGATTCAATTTCCAGCCCCATCCCCTAGCTGCATTTATTCTATCCCATAGGCGGCGGAATCCCTCACAATAGCTTGACTCCTCATAATCAGGATCGTCACATGCATAGTGTATTGAGCCATCTGGATCGGTGACTTCGTTGTTCCCACACATTGAACACGTTAATAAAGCACCCTCAGCTTTTGCATCATCCTCGCTGATATCTTGGATCAGCTCTATGCGAACACCAGTGAGTACCATTTCTTTACGACAAACCCAGCGTGGCATGTGGATGGAGGGGCGGTTACGATTGTATCTGCCTACTGTATAATCACAATATTCTCTGACATTTGGAATCGGGTGTTCCGCCCCATCAGCCAAATACTGGATAAAATCTTGCCCATCTTCATGCTCTACAAACCGATGATTTTCCCTCATCCAAGCGATATCTCCTGGCTCGTGGCGTGGGGCTAATTCATACCATAAATTGTCTTTGGGATGAAAGACTATGAAGTATGCAGATCCATCTAAGTTGGCACCTATCTTAACATGACTCCAATCCAGCCCCTTCATGCGACCTGTTCTATCCTTATCGCCAAGCAAGAGCCTGCAGTTATGTATCCCCGGGATCCTCCTGGTATTCCATTTACTGCCGTCCAGCACCTTGGGTACCAGTTCGGAACAAAACGGTAAGCCTATTGCTTTACTCATTACTTCTCCATTCTTACAGATATGCCAATGCAAAAAAGTTTATGGTCAGATGCAGGGTATTGTCTGCAATAATCATCAGCCAGAATGAGATATGTGGAGGGGTACTTTTATGGTACCCGGTTCCCTTACAGTCTTCCCAGGTAAGAGTTTGATTTCCAATCCAATTCTTGGCAAATAACCAATATCTTACCGGGTAAGTTCTGTCGATGATAATATGCGTAACTGTGATTACGGCGAACGCGGCTAGCGAACAGGAGAAGTTGTTGAGAACATATCCCGCCAGCAGGAATAGCAGGCCGTACTGTATTCCGTGGATAGTGGCAAACTTCCAACTGCTACGCTTTTTGTTTGCCCATTTACCTACCTGGAAGAAATAATCTCCCCAGAGATGTAACAGTAATTGTATCATTTTGCTCCCCTCATGGGGCCAGGCATTATGCCCAGCCCCGTTTCATTGATCCTCTTATTCCTCTTCGCTTACCTTCGTCTTGACTATCGGCTCGTTGCCGACATCTACCGAAAGCTCTGGCGCATTCCACTCAACGTCGAATCCGAAGAATTTCTTGGATTCATACATCTTGTTAAACGTATCAATAGGGAATCTTGGATCTGCTGGGATAAGATTCGCCAGCTCTCTGGTGATATGAATCTTTATCGTCCTCATACCGCTTTCCTGTTCCACCTCGTTGACTTTATCCATGATTCTCGCTACCGGATTCCCGGACAGAGCCCTTCCGCCTATCATCGCCTTTATCTTGCCAAGGGCGTGTTCATCTGGATCTGGCTCTTCTTCTTTCTTCGCCATCTCGGGATACATGTCCAGGGCTTTCTCTGTGAATCCTACAAACTCACTGACAAACTTGTGGAATTCGTCAAGAGTGCGAAGCGCATCAACAATTTCTTCTTCTTCCTCAACCTTGAGCATGAACTCCCCAGCAAATTCACGCAACATCTCTCCTAAGAGAGATCTATCTCCCCCGAAGGATATTCCAGCTTTAAGCGTGGCTCCGCTGTAATTTTTCTCTATCAACACCTTCGCTTTCATAGAATCAGATCCAGAATCCTGTGGATGGAATACCATCTGTTTGTCCATCAACACCACAGGTTCGTTTACCCCGCACATGGCCTTCATCGACGCTTCAAGAACTCCTCCAGCACCTATTTTGTCAGACATTTCTGTCTCCTTTCAAGTTTCGCACCTTGTTAATTTCCTACGCCATGCCGTATTTCACCAAAATCGGGATTTCTTCCGATCAGTTTTCTGCCGTTATTCTCATCCTTCGCAATCATTACATCAGGGACGAAGGTCAACGCTTCTGCAACGGCATAACTTCCATCGGGATTACGCTGCTGAGTCGTTACCTGTACGATACAACCACCTACAACTTCCATCGCTTTTGTGCTCTTCATCCATCCCTCTTCCTGGCTGGATGCTTTGAAAAGAAGTTGGAAGGCATCGCCATTACCCACGATCTTGAGGTCATTCACATTCTTGTGAGCTTCGGATACATTTGAGTTATCTAAGGTCTTCATAATCTCTCCTTTGTTACGAACCGTTTAGTTTTTAACACAATTCTTAGCAATCGCATTAACATTCCCAATATTTCTGGCGGTCAATACCCTAACTTCCCATGTGATACCTCCCTTGTGAATCATAATCTTGAGTTCTGGAGCGCCCATGAATGAATGGCCTAAAAAATGACTGGCACCAAAAGCATAGACTTTATCCTGTAGTTTAGTCTTAGCAGTTACAACCATTCTCCTGCCGAGAATATCTTGGGGGGGTACAGATCCATCTTTGGGTTTATGTGATTTATCTATCGTCCATGATTTCATTAACTCCCATATGTCTTCATGCATTAACACAAATTCTGTCTCAATTTCTGTAGCATCAAGCACATTGAAAAGATCTACGAAACTCTCTCTGGACATTGGCACTTTGTCCCTGATAACAACATTATCAGTGGCTTGGATAGCAGCATTAGCCAATCCAATAAGTTGTGAGTCCCATGCTCCGCAGATACCTTCAGAAGCTTCATCGATGATTTGTGTCTTCATATCCTTTTTGGGGTCAATATCATCAAGCCCAAGGTGGAATCTAGGCGTGGTGAAAAGGCACAACGGGACTATCATCTTGTCCTTACCCTCGCCCATTTCCAAATACTTATCCTTGGTCTCGGGATCTTCTTTTATCTCTTTGACCATTTCTTCCATCGGGGTAGATGGCATTATTATCTCAGAGAAAGTTTGCTCTTTGATTCTTAAGGCTATCACGTCTTCTATCTCATGAACGTCGTCTATCAACTTTATTATGCTTTGTTCCATAGTCTCTTCCTTTTAGGCTGCGGGAACCTCCGGCTTTAGCCGGGGGAGGAGCAGCCGTTCTATGCTCAGAGTTCTAACCGACTCCAAGCGGGTTAACTTCTTGTAGTTCACATCTTTATTGAGAATAGTACCGTCAAGTTTCCGCACATCAAAATAGCCTCTTGTTCGAAGCCCGTAAACAAATCCCTCTTGGCCATCCAACGTCCTGACCCGGTCACCTCGTTTGAATCCGAAGGCACTCGGAATCGTGTTTCTAAGATGCGATCTGGAACCCTTGAACAACTTGCGATTCTGCCTGCGTTTGAACACGCCAAGATACTGTGTATCAATACGTTCCTGTTCTTTTCCGCCAGCAATTACAAAAGCGTCGTTGATGTGAGATTTCTCTAATCCGAGTTCCTGACGACGGACTTTAGTGATGTAACCGAATGTTACATTTCTATTTAAGCCTTCCGTTTCCCGCATAACATATGCCTTTAGAACATTAAACTGGGTCGGTGCCCGGAAGGATTCGGGCCGTTTGAGATTAAGTTTCTTGACGTTGTGGTGCTTCCAATGACATGTCTCGCAAAGAGTTATGAGATTGTCAGGTCTGTCAGAACCCGTTTTCCGCTCTTCGATATGATGAACGTGAAGCACCGGATCCTTCGATTTGCCTTTACAAGCTTGGCAGGTATGTCGGTCTCGCCAAAGCACATACTCTCGAACATTGGCATAGCCATACTGTTTACCTTGTTGGTAGCCAACATCTTCTACTTCTGGATTGACCAGCTTGTGAGTGTCAAAATTGGCTATTTCAAAGACCCAGTGATCTATCGGAAGGATTGATTTTACCAATCTGAGAATTTTGTGCGTCTCGTCAACCTTTGCCCGAATCGATGGGGCTAACTCGTCCTCGTTCTTGCGGTTAGAGAATCGTGGCTGGCGGTGTCTTACTTTCCTACCACGTCTCGATCTGCGAAACATTCTGCGAGTTGTAAGCAATTTACTGATGTCTTTACGCAATTTAAACTCACTTGCGAATACCTCTTTATCATCCGATACAACTGATATTCCAACATGCGCTGTGCCAAGATCAACCCCGGCTTCAAGCCGTTGAACATATCCGTCTTCCCGATCAACTAATCTGATCGTAAATGGTTCTCTGTTAACCACTACCGCCCTTCCGCTCTTCAACCAGTGCCTTACGGCCCGATTGCGATTGGTCGGCATAAGTGGTTTTCCTCCTTTGTCTTGTACGTAAACTAGCATCTTTTCCTCCTGCCTAATTAAAGGCAATTCAGGTCTTTCGACCCGTTAGTGCTCCTCGCCTAAGTTATTGAGTGGTTTGACGTTAGCAACACTGTCCCTACCACCAGGACTGTTTAATCACTAACCGTAGCGCCCAGAACTGGAGCGTTCATTCCGGGGTACCTATTTCACTCATAACGTAGCTCCCTTCAAGAGCTTAGGCTGGTCAACCGGGCTTCTTCAGGCGGCTTCAGTCGCTAGAACAAGCCCTCGGCTTTAGCCGAGTGGTTGTTGACTTCTATCATTCCTATCCTAACCCTGGTAATCCAGAGTCAATTCTTTTACCATACAATCTCTTGTAATATTTAATCTTGTGTGCGAATCTGGACATGATATGTTCTGATTCCCCGCCACACTTTTCACAAACTGCAGGGTTATTCCTCTCATTAACCCTTCTGAAATCTTCTTGGACATGATCGCATTTCTTGCACTTGTATTCGTATAGCATCAAGCCCCCTTTCCGTTCAAATATCCAATAGCTTTTCTGACAGCCTCCCTGCTCACATCACTATGTTGTTCTCCTCCATTTACCATGCTGCTGAGTAAACCTATACATTCACGAACTTTCATATGCTGATATGCTGTCATAACAAGAGGCTTGCCATATTCTTCTACCTCTTCCAATTTACCATTAATAACTTGATATCTCTTAACCTGTTCTGGTAGTGCAGAGCAATTCGTGAGATATATGATTTTGTGCCCCTTCGGTCTAATACGTAAAGAAATTGACGCTCCACACATATAGAATACTCTGGCATCAGATACCATCTCATCGCCAAGTCCGGTACCACCGCCACTATATTTTGAACCACAATTAGGACAGGTTTCTGGAGTCATCGGAGCTGATGGATAATGAGTCATCGCCCCTGCTGGTATACCATCTGTATATCCAACCGGAAGATCCTGTTTATCACAAGTAACTAGATAAGTCTTCCAGCCATTACGCCTATCCAGTCCTTGACACTCAAATTTGAATGTAAGTGGAATGTCTAGTCCATATGCCTCGGATACCAGTCTTTCCAGATCGGCCACGTTATCAAGCGTTACACAGGTGCTCATGGAATCTTCGTACCCACCTCTATGGAAGCGAAACTTGAAACCTGGGGTAAAAAGAGATACAATATCTTCGCTGGAACTCTTTCCAACCGACCGGCCACAAACGAGTATAACTTTTTTTTCGGTATCGAAAGGTTGCATTACCCTACTCCTTAGGCTAAAACAACGGTCTTTCTGCACATCCCACAGCTTTTCTGGATCTTTAACCTCCATCTCTTGGCCATCCATTGCCTTGAGTGCTTTAGGAGATATATTGAGCCCCATAAATGAATTGCCTATCGAACCAGCCTCCCACTCAATAGCACCGAATGTCCCATCTCCTTTAGGACACTTATCTATTATGGCGATCAATTTACCACTTTCTTCGTCGAATCTAAGTTTTGCTTTCATCAAAGTTCCTTTCTATTCTGGAGGACCATATTCAAGCAAGGCATCTATACCATCAAGATAGTTCTCCATAACAGCTAAAGCGTTTATGATTCCTCTGTAATTGTCTATAATACCTTCATAAATATCTGTTTCTTCAAGAGAATCCACCCTTGCTATATAGATCTCCTGCCAGTAATCTATCTGCAGCCTGAAGGCTTCATCACCAGCTTCTGCCTGATCACTCAGGTAACCGACCATTGCCATTAATAGAAAAAGGGGAACCGGCGTAAAAAAGCACCACTTGTCCCATAGATGCTTTAATTTCTTCCGTGTTTCACTTAATATTTTCATCTCTCGTAAACTTCTCCATTCCTCCGCACGATGAAGATATCGGTTGAGTCGCCCTTGAGTTTAATCCGCAAGATTTTAGCATCCTGTTCTTCCAACATGTCTCCGAAGCTCTCAATCCATTCATCAACCTCTGTCCTGGTTCTAAAGCCACGGTTGAACTTGGTTATAAGCCCTCTTCGCACAAAGTATCTGCTGTATGAAGGTGCTATCGGAACAAGAATGAAGTTCCACCCCTCTTTCTCATACATTTTTCTACAGTCCATCTTTCACCTCACATTCCCCATGCTCTACACAAGACAGCTACAATAAAAAACAAGAAAGAAATTATTATCAGTCCAACAGGAGGGAATATCAGTAATTTCTCTACCTTCTCTCCTAAGTCTTTTTTTATGACCAACACGATGGCTGCTATTGTAAGCCCCATACCCATACATGTGATAGTCAACCAGAACCATAGTTTTGCAGAAATAAATTCAAACATTTTACACCTCTTTCAAAGCTCCAGTAATGTTAAAGCTCCACTGATTAATTCCTCAGACTCTTTGTCTTCGTGCTCTACTGATTTCTTAAGCAATTTTCTTAACACGCCTATCGCAATATCAGATGTGGACGACCGGGGATCCAATGCAAGATAGTCGTAAGTTTTTATTGTTAGCTCTATTTCTCTTGGTACTTCTTTCTCATTTTTTGTTGTAAAGCCAGTAGTGTGTCCACAAAATACCCCACCATTATATATCACCAGAGTATCTCCGTAAGTACCGATAAGCGCGTTTAAGTCTATCCCTTTATTTGGCATTTCTCTTCTTCTCTACAAAGCTTCCAGCACTAAAAAAGGTAATATCTTATCCATAACTTCCTGATTTCCTGTTTCATGTGCTGACCTGAAAGCCCATGCTAAAGATCTCATTACAGCACTGTGTGTCCCTTCCGATTCGTCATCCAACAAAGATATTGCTTGTTCAATATTAGTGAAATTACCATGCCTTATTTCTTTCAAAGCAATCTTGCCGTAAGCTCTGACATAATCAACATTAACCATCCCAGCGTGCTTGGGCTCTGCAATATTTATGCCCATTCGTTCACAGTCTTCCATTTCACAGATCCTCAATCACCATAGCTACAATTATTTTGTCCGCTACTACTTGGTTGTTCTCTTCTCGAGCTTTTTTCAACGCCCAGTCCAAGGATCTTCTAGTAGCAGCCCTGGCTTTTTCCGATCCATGATCCAATAACTCAAGAGCCTGATCAAGATATATAAAAGCGCCTCGTCTGATCTCCCGGAGCACAATGCTCTTGTATCTCAGGATGTACTCGTCAGCAACACGAGTTTCTAATATAGGAGTAGAAAACCATGAATTCATATCCCGTCCTTTCCCTATAGCCCAGAATGGATAAATACCTCGGCCATCAATTATATTAGGAGTTCTAACTGATGTAATTTTCATAAATCATGTACCACCAGAATAGGCTCTATCTTATCAATTAGATCGATATCACAACGTCCGTAAGCATTCACCAGCTCTTGGCGCATTATCCTGGTAGCTGCAATTGATACTGCCATTTTCTTGCTTTCCATCCATTCTTCCAACATATTGCAAAACTCCATGCCTTTTGCCCCCTTAAGGACATTCTGGTCACCCATCATCTCGCTTTTCTTTTGGAACATCTTCCCGGCTTCTGCAGCTACTTCTTCAACTATCGGACCCAAAAAATCTTCATCCATCTTATCATCTATAGCTTTACGTATGTCTTCGGCCATAATGTATACGGCTGGCTTTTTAGAGATCATGAAACACCATCCAGGGGGTAACTTCATCTCTAACTTCTTGATAAACATCTTTTAAGTAAATTCTCAGCAATACCATAATCTCGTCATCAACTGATGCATAATCACTATTCAAGAACTGACATATGTATCGGCACATCATAGAAGCCTCACTTATATTCAATCTACAGCCGCTTTCAACTATCTCTGCAAGGATTTTGCTTACTTCAAACTCCTCAGGATAATCATCAATAAACTTATGAGCAGCATCTATTTGTCCCATTTCTGGGAAAATCTTCACATATACCATTCTAGCAGCTTGAGAGGCTGAATCAGATTTCCTCATGTTATTAAAACCTTTACGTACACCTATCATGAATCCTTCTGCTGCCACTTCCCGTAGAATCTTATTGAATTCTTTAAGTCCTTTTTCCTGAGCAGGCGTACTGTTATAAATCATGAAGAACCATCTTGTGGATAATACCGTCTTTAACCACCTGGGACGCTCCTTGTACACAATATCTAAGAACATGCATGGCCCCGGTAATTATATCAGCATCTGCATCATCAGCAGCCATTAGATTATCCATCACTCTGCAGAGATGATCACATTCTTCCCTGGAATAATTAACCCTTGTATCTGCAATGTATTGATTGATAAGCCTGATAGCTCTCTTATCTACCCGGCCATGTTTGATGAGCTTTTCAAGAATAATGGCTCTATGTACGCCCTTCAGACTATCAAGAAGTGATTTTTTTGTGACACTTGGACCAAGGTGTGAACTGTAATGATACTCTTTGAAATTAGACATAATTTACAAGCTCCGTTTTCTTGCTTAAATACAATGGGTGTTTTGGAGAACCATCACGATTCACTCCCAAACACTGAGCATACTTCAGGAGCTCCTTAACATGCTCTCCTCTTCCGAGAAACGATCCATGAGTACCCCAAGCTGCCACAGTGAGTGCTGAGCCCTCACAAACGCTTAAAAGCCATTTATCGTTGTCAGGACCGATAGGATCCTCCTGAGCTTTCATTATCTTGGGATCTGTAGCCCTGAATGCAAAAAGATTGGTCATGCAAAATCCTCCGAAGTCCCAGGCTTTGGAAAAGTTGATACATCTTCTCATGGTATTGTCGTCCTTGATCTCATCTGCGGTAGAAGGATTAAGGCAAGTCAACAACCCTCCGCTAAAGCAGAGGGCTTGTAAGTATCCTCAAGCGGTGCCGCAATCCGGCTGAAGCCGTTTTGGCACCTCGGACCCTACGATAGGCTGGTTGACAGACAGCCCTTCGGGGTAGCCTTTGGCATCCCGATAGTTTGGTTGAGCATTACAACTTCGCTACCCACAACGTTTTACACTACATGGGTTTGTAGTAGCAACCTCCTGAACGATGTCAAAGAACAACGGGCGTTAGCCCATGCATGCTTAAGCGGTTCTCCTTCTAAGAAGGTGTCTTTCATGTATATAGAAAATAGTATAAAGAGAAAAACATGTCAAAGCCCTCCTCCATCGGCTAAAGCCGAAGGTGTCCGGGCTTTGGAAAGGAGAGACTATGAACTGGCAATAATATGGGTTACTCTTGTCCCACCACTGCCATAATGCATATCTGTAAGCTCTACACGGAGAGAAAACAGCTTCCCTGAATCCGAAAAGGTCACCTGCTACAATTTCTTCTTCCATAATACCAGACTTTCCATTCAAACATTTTCTTTGTTTTCCGAACATTATCAAACATTTTGCTTGCGTCAATAGGCAGCAGCGAGAATAATACTATAGTTATACGTTTGATTAAATATTCATAATAGCTCTGTAGCTAAGAGACTATATACTATATAATAATTATAAGGATGGTGGAAAACTATGCTTTTTCGACTTAAACTAATAAAGCACAAGTAGATACAATGTGGACTTCGTGTGGAAAACTATGTGGATAGTGACCTAGTAACTTTTTACTGAACCGGTCGAAAGAATCTGGTGGGCATTATTGGAGCACGCCCGTAATTTGGATCTCCTTGTTCAAGGAGTTGTTGAGTTTCTGGGTGAATACCCATGTACTTTTTCTTGAGATAAGGAACGCCGAACACACCTGCACCAAGGCCTCCAAGGCCCATCATAAGTCCACTGACAGCGTGTTTCTGTATACCATCAAGGAGGGGTGTTTTCATACTAATTCACTAAGATTTTTCTTTCTAAACCATTCATTTACAGCCTTAACATGTGATGTTGGTAACCGATCCCATCCCCTAGCTATTTTTAAGTTTGACTTAATTATCGAGCGAGGTACTCCGGAACTTCTTACCGCTTGTGATAATGGCGAAGCGATATCGCCTGGCAAATAGCGTGTCTTGCTAAAAGCACGATTGAGACCGCCTAATACATAGTTTCTTAATTTACTGTATGCTTCCTTCTCTATTCCGTCAAGTAGTGGTGTTTTCATTTGATTTTCCCCCTCGCAGCTTCCAAGATAGCTTTCTCTTCTTCTGTAAGCTTCTCGCCCTTTTCCATCTTGGCCATAACCAGCCCTAAGCCCGATTTGGTACCCTTGCCGGGCCCAGCTCCTCTACCATGAGGGCCTGTAGCGTCCGGCACACCAGGCACTACGCCAGCTTTTTTCAGTAAACCATCTAATATACTTCCTCTTTTACTCATATCTTTACCTTTCTTGATAGTTTCCTTATTATAGTGTCCTGCTAATTCATGTCCGCTATCAAACTTAACTGTAAAAATATGGTCTCCTGCTGTATTAGGGTCAACCATATCAACCGAAAGTACTTGATCGCCTATATGGGGTATTTTTTTTACATCGTTAAGCATCGCGGCCTTCTTCTCGAGCTGAGTAAGAATGGAGCCTTTCTCAGCAACCTGTTTCCTGCCGCGAGAGCTAAGGAAGCGGGCTTCTTTCTTGAGAGGAGAGGTCTCTTCGAGGACATCTTTCCAACCCAGTCTCATGCTGGCGTCAACGTACTTGAAGATCCGATCCCATACGGCTGTGTCGCCAGCCGCCAAGTCAATATATTTCTTATTCCAGTCCTCCATCCTTTTGAAGAAGTCCTGGATATTCTTCCTCATGTCCTTGGTGGCTTGGGTCACCTTAGCTGGCTTTTTATCTTCATATAACAGTGCAAATGGATTACTCGGGTCCTTCTTGATGAACTTAGCGTTTTCCTCGGCTTCGGTGATGGGATGGTCCCGCGCATTCTTCATGACTCCGTTGAGAAGACTAAGGGAGGCGGTCTTCTTGGTATGCCCCTTCATCTTCTGGTAGATGCCGTTGACATAGGCCCAGTCTTCAGTGTGACCTTGTTTAGCCGCCTGGCTTTTAGCCTTACTCCAGAGTTCTTCATCTCTTTTTGTTTTGACAAGCCCAGAAGGCATAGAATCTCCAAGGGGTTGGTGAGGGCCGAAGCCCCCACCTGTTAATTACTATCAGTGCTCGAGTTTAGTTACTATACCATTCAACACTGAAATTGTATCTCCAACAGCTATTATGAAGTTAGCTGAAGTTATTCCTCCTGTAGCATTCACGGTGGCAGCTATAGAATCTGCGGTAACGTGTCCTGTTACACCGAGACTCTGATGAATAACAACGTTACCTGTGGAACCGTCTATTGTAACTCGGTTGGCAACGTCATCAGCATCGAAAATAATAAACGTACCATTAGAGTCCTCGATGGTCCACATTTCTGTTCCAAGTCGCCAGATACTGAATCCGACTTCGTGTGTAGCATGATTATTATCTACAGCAACATAGGTTTTGCCATCGTTATTGCCTTCGAACAAACTATAGACACCATCGTCTTTTAAGTGGAAAAAGTATTCCGGCGCATCTGTTCCTATTGCCAGCGTATCATTAAGCACCGTTACGGAATCAACTGTCAGATCATTAACCTGCGTGTCTCCGAAATGTACATCAATAAGCTGCGCAAAAGCCAACGTTGTTAATGCCAACAGCAGCACAATTAATCGTTTCATATTATTCTCCCCCTTTTTTATTGATTACACCAATACGTTACCTTTTGCTGTTAAGCAAACAACGTCAGTTGCTACAGCAGCCGACCCTCCGGAGGTTACGGTTACTTTAAGACCACTGCCATCGATCTCAACTATGGATGTGCATGAAGGCTTCGGAAGACCGGCAGTATCTACAAACCTGTAGGTAAATATCAGAGGGGTAAATGCCAATGGCACTGTAAAGACGGTAGCGATATTTTCTGTGGTGATTGCTATGCCAGCGCTTGACTGATACAGATAATTGGTATTACCTGTATTATTAAGGTTGTCCTGGTTCCATAGATCAGCAACCGCTCCAAGGGTTTCGGCAAGAGTTGCGTCGATGGTACCCACAACAGGGGTTCCGTTTGCAGCATCAGCGTTCTGGATCTTAAAACCACCGCTGATAGCAGATGGTTTAATAGTCAATGCTGTACTGGCAGCAACTATTGCTACAAGATTGATGATGGATCCTGCTGCGTCAGATCCTATAGTAACCTCGAAAGCTAAGGCAGCAGCAACCTTGAAGACATACGTCTCAACAGCGGGACCAGTACCTATGACAACAGTCTCGTCAGCACTGGGGTTTGTACCGATGAGAAGAATCGCTTCTCCTATGATACCCATGTCAAGCGCTGATGAGTTGATAGCATCCAGAAACTCCTGGTTTGTATTACCCTTATCCAGTCTTTCCAGTTTCTCGAACTCAAATCCCGAAAGAGACTTAAGCTGAGGACACGCAACGTTCAGAGTTCTTTTAGTAAGAGCCATTATTTTCCTCCTTTATGGCTTTTTGTTTATAAGTTCCTTCTTATTTCAGCTAATTTGGTTATAAGTGACGCGGTTTTTTGTGGTTCATTAAGTATTACGAGAGGAGTATTCTCAGGTATATGAGCTTTTACAGGAGTTCCTCGGCCAGAAAACTGTTGCTCTATTTTGTTCTGCCACTTCTGTCTTTCGGCACGATCTTTTAAGAACGCTGTGGCATACATTACACTAGCCAAAGCACCCATGCCCTCAAGCACTCTTAATGCCTTACCCGCTTCTTTGGGCATATCTTCTGGAAGAACAACTCTAGCATAACCCGACACTTACAACACCTCCTCGGCCTAGAGTATACGTTCTCCAAGAGCTACTCCCTAATCTAACCAGGTAATTTGACATCATCTAACCTGTCGAGAAGATTTTTACCCTTTTCCAGCGCTTTCTTTCCGCTCTGAGACCAATCTACAGTTTTTAGTCTATGAAGTAACAGCGGTAGAAGCATTCGGCCAGTTAAAGCAGAAACGCCACCTCTTAGAGCTCCTTTAACGGGAGATGTTAAGGTATTAAGATCTATATCTCCAGACACTACATCACCTAGACTGGATAGAGTTTCTACCCCTCCGCCAATCAGCGCTCCCTTGATCGCAGTATCTGATGGTTTCTTCCCCTTGGCATGGGCATAATATCCGTAGCCACCAGGAATCATTATATCCAAGATAGCTTTCTTCTGAATACCATCATACAGAGGAGTTTTCACACTGAGCCTTTCTATCCAATCCATCTATCCTTGAGTATACTTGAAACCTGTCATTCCCCAACAATTAACTCTCCCTAGTAACCCTTTGGTGAAAATCCTTGATTCTGGTCAACAGCCCAGCTCTTGTCGTTCTTACAAGGGGGGTTGGAGTAGATGTGGTTGTAGCTGACGTTCTTCCAGAACCAAGAGCAGCATTCAAGGCTTCTTGTTGAGCATTATGCCTACTACTCATACTCCCAAGGTTACCTCCTCCCAGCACAGCCTCTTTGATTCCATCAAGTAGTGGGGTTTTTGACGCTTCCTTATCCATAGGTTTCTCCTTTTTCTGGGGTTTCTTTTGTTCCGGCATAGGAATACCGGTAAGCATTTGTATCTCTTCTTTGATTTCGTTGATGGTATCACCATAATCAAATCTGATAGGCTGAAATTGCCCCCCTACAGATATAGACAGGACAAATCCGTTCTCTGGAGTCCATACCAGATTGTGATTAGAGTTGTCCTGTGTTGGAGCTGCCTCTGATACTATTTTCAGCGCTTCAAGTGGTAGATCCATAATTATCTCCTTTTTTCTTTTCTCTTAAATTCCAAGCACTGTATTAACATATTCCTTCGCCTTGGGTAAAATAGTTGTCTCGAAATCTGGATACTTCTCAACTAGCCGATGATAAGGTAATTCCACTCCTTTTGCGTTGGAGGGAACATAAGTTGGGAGTTGTTTGTTTAATGCCTTAAGCTTCCTGAAGAATCTTGCGTTCATCGGGATTGCTCCTTGAGTCTTGAGTTTTTTGGCTGTTTCTATACCAAAGTTCTCCATCACATACTTAGGATCGTATGTGATAGTTCCTTTGATTGTTGGAAGTTCTATACTAGACAATAAGCCTTTTTTTATAGAGGGTTTTCCTCCCACAAAATATTGTGATGGATTGTAGAAAGGAGCTTTAGGCGTAAGTAATTCTAATGGGTATTTAATATCTTTGGCTCCAGTCATGATTCCTATGTCTCCGTAGGTTCTATTTGGCTTTCCTGGCGACATACTTATACTACTCCAGTTCTTACCAGCATCGCTTGGCCGCAACCAATTAAGTAACTTTTGCCTTCTTGTGCTTCCGGTAACTCCAGGAAGCCCTGCCATGGCATACTCGTCAGCTACCATAATAGGATGAGATTTTGTCCACTTAGCAGAATCATAGTTGCTTCTTATACCCTTGATTACATCCTTTAGATTAATTTTCGCTTTCCCCCCAGCCACATGCACAGCGAAAACCGTCTTCCCTGTAACAGGAAACCTTTTAATCCCGGCACCACCCTCAATATTCTTTAATAGCCCACGAAGTTTTGCTTCCGCCGGAGACATGATTCTCTGAGATCTTAGGAAACCAGTTACATTTTTTTTGTTCACCATATGAAATAAAGGTTTATGCCCCTTTGCTATGTTTTTAAGAGCATTAAAACTTATAGATGATTCTTTCATTATCCCATCGAGCAACGGCGTATTCATTAAGACACGCCCTCTGCAAAATCCATAGCCATCTGCTTGGCATCGTCCATTGTTTTGGCAGTCCATTCCCCCTTGGACGGAATGTATCCTGCATTATTTTTTTCCATCTTATCACCAATACCAAATCCGCATGCACCGCGATGTGACCATCCCCAATATTTCTTTTCTGTTGGAGAGAAGCCTACACCATTTTCCATCTTGGTGATGCCATGCTTTTTCTTCAGCTTCTCGATATTGGCTATCTTGTGCATCGCATCTTTGATGATTCCATCAAGTAGTGGAGTGTTCATTTTCTTCCCTCCAAAACTCTTGGATATCGACATCGTTCTGGCTCGCAGGTTTCGTGTGGTATTCTCTCGTCTATCATCTGGGGAAAGATAAAGTATGTCTTGTCTCGACATGCTATATCAGCCTTCTTTTCTGTGCTGAATACACCTGCAAATTCCCATCTGCTTGCGTCCTCAAACCATTCTTTCATCTGGCCACAAATCCAGACTTCTCCAGAAATTGACATCAGTATTGTCCCTCCTCTTGCTTCTCACCAAACTCTGTAGAGTGGAGATAAGGCATTGTAGGATCTACTCCGTGTATGGGGCTCACAGCTCCTGCTGCAGCAAGATCTGGTATTCTACGAGCTATATCACCGTGCAACATTGCGCTGGCCCAGTCTGATTTTGCTCTTACTCCGCTCGGGCCTATGCCAAGGAATTTGGGGGTAAAGTTGATCTTCCTAGCGCCCTCAATAGCTTTATTGTTGTAACTTCTCATGTGGTTGATAGGAATGATCTCTCCAGGGATGTAATCACTATCTCCTGGATCTCCTACTTCTCCATATCGGGTAAGATTACCGACAACGGTCTCTATGTATCGCCTGTCAGGAGCTTCCTTGCCAAAAGCTTTTTCTATCTGATCCACCATATACATCTGCATAGCCCTATGCCCACGATATCGAAGCACTTCTCGAGGATCTGGATTACCATCTTGGAGCTGTTGTCCTTTCTTGACAGCATCTCCTGTTTTAACTTTCACGGCAAGCCCTGGTGTAGTGGTGATCTTCTTACCATTACTGAGGATTATTTCACCAGCACCCGATGGTAGTTTCGTAATAGACATCACACGTGCGTTAACAGGAGAAAGGGGCGCTCTTGTACCTTCAGGAGCTTTCCCTTTCAAAATATCCCAGGCTGTATCAAGTCCGGCAATCGATGCCGCTTCTCCAGTACCTCCGGCATGAAATCTTTTTAGAGTTACCTGTGTAGCTGGTTCGGTAAGGGTATGACCGGCAATGATCCCTATATCAGTACCAGGACGCATTTTCTTGTTTCCTGGCATTCTTCCGAAATCCTTAGCATACAGTCCGTCATTGGCTTTGGTAGTGAGCGGAGATCGTACCGAGAAATTCTTTATCTTAAGTCTTTGGGCAGATTGAACAAGCTCTGAGGTAACTGGGTCTCCAGCCTTTGCAAGAACATTACCGGCACCATCAACTACATCTCCTGCAAGATATCTGTTCAGCGCAGTAGAATGGGTTACAGGACAGTCGATGCCCTCAGGTTCGTCCGCATCACCTTTCTGTATAACTCCCCCAAGAGAAGACCGTAATATTTCTTTCCCGAAGTATCCTGGGCGAGCTGTTTCAACACCTTTGTCAACAATACCCTTTCTGGATCCTTTAGCCGCTGTCCAGTAATCTCTAAAACTAAGTCCTTCAGCATAGCCTTTCTGAATTACACGCGGAAGAGTCTTGCCAGTAGTATCCTGCACCTGAATTGGTGAGTAAAGCATTTGTCGGATATTGTCCCAGCTACCTTTGGCACCTGAATCTGCCATAATGGCAAGAATACTATCTTCTCCAAGATGTTTACGCAGCTTATTATTGATCCGTGTTTTGTCTGCTGCTGTGATGCCGCGCTTTGATATGTTAACTAGCTCGCTTTTATTCCTAATCGGCATAAAGTCCCTGGCCCTGAAGGATAGTCCCATCTCAGTAGCAATAGTATCTCCTGTATCCTTAAGCCCTTTTACAATTTTACCATAATCATTGGGGCATTCTATGGCCACTCTCTTGAGTAGTTTTTCAATGTTACCGGAAGTTAACGCAACCCCGTAATTTCTCATTTCTTCAGGAAAACTCTGCATTGCCATGACTCTACCTACAGTAGTGGGTTTACCACCAAATGAAATACCATCGGTTGGTTTAAGCTCTCCACTATTGTAGGCTTTCTGGATATCAGATGCTTTCTCGAACTTAAGACCAGTTTCTTTCTTGAGCCTCGAACCAGCATATAACCCGGCAATAGTCTCCTCAGAAGGCTGTATGATAGGTCTTTCTTGTCCAGGCTTGATAAGATTCTTAGAAGGCAGTAGTTTGTCCCAGGCTTCTTGAACGGCCTTGGCTCCAATCGGTATTGTTACGGACATGGTGTCGTAGATTATTAATCCACCATTTACAGCAAAAACCTTGGTATCAGGAACACAAAAATCAAACACTTCCTGAGCTTCCGTTGGTGTCACCTCATTAATTTTATCCCATCGTATCAAGTAGTTCGCAACCCTAACGTTAACTTCTTTAAGTTCTTCTGGTATTTCTTTGAAAGATGCAAGTAATTTGGCTACGCATCTTCTTGCAGCGTAACCCTTAGCAACAGAAACATATATAGAATTATTGTGTGTTTTTCTTGCTTGTGCCCGTATTGCTGTTCTTTCTTTATTAGTTAATGGAATTATGTCACGATTATCAAGAGGGGTGTGATCGTTAAGGAACTCTGCCCATTTCTGTTTTTCACGCACTCCAACAAATTTGATATTATTTTGTAATCTCGCAAGATCAGCCGTACTGAATGATAATGTATATGTCTTATTTCTCTTACCTTTAGGGGGGACAGACGAAACGCCTACTTTAATCCCGAGACGCATGCAAAGTAATTGTATAGATTTAACGAGGTGCGGGGCAGAAGTACTATAGTTTGCAAGAAACTGTTTTCTTTCTTTAGAATGGTTCCATGATAAAGAGCCATCTCCATCGATCAGCCCACAAAATAAACCCCACAGGAATTCTTTGCTGCCATGCATAAGGAATTGTGGCGGGATATACTTGCGTATAGCCTGCCTTTTCCCCGCCAGTGAGGGATCGTCGATAGAACAAGGGACAACAGCATTGCAAAATTCTTTTCCCCTAAAGTGCAGTTTTTTGCTGTCCGCATACTTATTCTTACCCTTCTTACCTGAATACTCATTAACAATGAAGTTTTCGCAAACAAGCTTTCTAGCAATGGTTTTTACCGTTTCGCGTTTTATGTCTTCGTTTTTAGAATACCCTACATACCCATCAGATTGCCATCCATCGCTTATTATGGAACCGTAGAACCATCCTAAATCGAAAGATTCGTATTTAGGTTCAGCTTCCCAATTCCCTATCTCATAAATAACAGGAACTAGATCACCAACACTGTCCTGGGGAGATTTTTTGATAATTCTGCCCGTTTCCTTGTCGAAGACAGCTAGACTTTCATTATCACTTACTTCCACCTCCCGGCTCGTAGTCTTTACCAAAGAACACTTACAGTCTTGCTCCACGGTAAAGTGGGTAATAGGATAGAATCCGGTTGATCCTGTCTCATGATTATAAGACAAAACTTTGAATCCATCGGGGATAGAATATACGTCCGCACCATTTTTGTCCTTGATGGGTTTTCCATATCTGGGGAAGTCGCCGATCTCGGTGATGATAAGAGTTTGTTTTTTGCTGTTAGTTACTGGGACGGTTGTTTGGGCTGTTGCTTTCATTTTCAACTCCTCAACAAAAGAAATTATATCGCTTGTTGAAGAATATACACTACTCTCATTAAATAACAAGGTGATTTGGGTATCGAACACGACACAATTTCCATCGTAATCTGCGTTAAACCCCTTTGCTACCAGCGGTGGCATATAAATAGCATTTCCTGGAGTTCTCTTAGCTTTAAAGGCCAGCATATTAAATTTATGAAGCTTTGGATCTCTTCTCATAATCACAGGATTATCTTCCATAACAGAGTTGAGCATGTTGGACGCCATAGTGGATTTTTCTTCTATCAAATCATTCGCAGTTGAGGCATCTATTCCGGACTGAACCATGCGCCTCATCAATGGTGATTCAAAGATTTTCCATGCCATATCGTTAGGAATCCTTACCTCATCAATATCCAGCTTAGGATCCGGCATAATAGTAGCTCGACCACCTATAGCCTCCCTCTTTGCCATGATCTTGCTCATAAAGTGTCCGGTCTTGGGGCGTCCGCCCTTCAGAAAACCAAGAGCTCCCAAAGTTTGCCGTTTACCCTCAGACCTTCCAGTAGTCTGGAGTTCTCGTGCAGAATTATAAAGCTGCAAATAGTTTTCGTTAACAATATCACGAGGTAATCCAGCCACATCTTTAAGAGCTTCATTGAATATGCCTACTCTTTGATACAGCAGGGTGAGATCGCTTACGCCAAGAGATCCATCTTCTCTTAGATAAACCGGTCTGAACTGTGGTGCAATTACCGGAATTTTACTGATAAGATAATCGGTAGGCTTCTTACCAGCTTTTTGCAGTCCGGAGAGATATCTGATACGCTTCGCAATATTATCTCTGTTCTGACCACGCGCTTTTTTGTAACTCTCTGAAAGTTCCTGTATTTGTGTAGGAACATCTATAGCTCCCAGGAGTTCTTCAAAGGCTTCCCCGCGGTATTTTGCAAAAGTTCTGTTGTCTTCATCTATGTCAACGATTTTACCATGTAGCACACCCTTATCTCCACTGATAAGAGCATCGTAATCTTTACTCCTCAGTCCTAGGAGCTTTTTGACAGGCGTTTCAAACACCGGGTTAGGCATCTTGGAGGCAAGCGTAATGTGTCCATACTTCTTGCCCTGCATGCCACCGAATAATTTCTGATCGTACAACCCGCCCTTATATGATTCAAGAGTTTCTCGGGGACCAGACTTGCCTATTCGTACAGAATTACCAGGATCTGGCACTTCTCCACTGGACATTCCATCAACATCTTCATCTGTAAGGGGAAGAAGCTGGAAATCATCTCCCCGTTCTTTTACGTTGATACCGGCAGCATTGAGTATGCCTATCATCCTGTCCATTGCAAAGGTGGTTTTGGGAGATGGAAGGGATTGTCCTGTTTCATAGGCTCTCCAGAGGTCATCGTTCTTTTCTCCAACCCAACCAGATGTGCTTTTTAAGTTTTCTGTCGCTCCATGTGCCAGCATCCCATACCACCCCAGCGGGCCCATTTTAGGTCCCTTGGTGGGTCTACGGGAAACAATGTCGTATTTATCTTTACGACCGCGGGCGGAGTAATATGATGCTGCCTGTTGTTTCAGCTTAGAAAAGTATTGTGGCCCAGCAAATGCTTTTACAGTCTTACCATTCGGAAGGATAAGTGTTCTTCGGGTATCCACATCTCCTTTATCGTCCATGGTGGCTAAACCCGCATCCATCATTTCCTTCTGAAGAGTTTCCGCATCTATTTGATCTAAAAAGTTGTTTACTTCATATGGAGTGCCGCGCTTCAGCGCAAGTCTTCCCGCCATACTTTCCATAATCTGCCCGGTATTCATTCTTGATGGGACTGCAGGTGGAGCCTGGAGTATATCTGGAGTAGTGCCGTCTTCGTATTTGGGCATCTCGTCAGGAGATAAGATGTTGGTAATTATACCTTTAGCACCATGTTTGTTGGTCAATTTATCACCGATTTGTGCTGGCTCTTCAGTCTCCAAATAAACCCGGATACCTTTCTTGGTCTTTACCACTTTGCGGACAATAGCAGCGTGATCTCCATCCCAGGTCTTTTCGTCTCTTCTCAGGGGTTTCTTAAAAGCTTTGTTGATGTTGCCCATAAGAATATCATCTTCTGTAAGCTGTTGTGGTGTCATTTTAAGCATGATAGGATCACCAGGTTCTATGGCCTGCCCTGGCAGTATAATACCCTCGTCATCCAGTTTATTAAGCGCTTTTTTCTTATACAGAGTAGGATAATGAGCCAGAAATTTCTTTTTGTTGAAAACATCCTGAGTCGATCTCGAAGCTTCTTCTTCGTAACTATGGAGCGAGGTCATCTTACGCGCAGCTTCTTCTGAGATAACCACGCCGTCCTGATGGTTCATTCCATAGAACGGCATAAAAGCAACATCCAAGTTAGTTCCCAGCGCAGTCTCTCCATCTCTTGAATATTGATTCTCCGCAAGCACCTGGCCCCCGACAACTCTATCACCTGTCCTTACAATTGGTTCGTCGTTGATAGTAGCATCTCCATTTATCTGATAATGACGCTTCATAGGAATCTTATAAGCTTTCCCCTCGTCATCTTTTAGATAGATATGGTGATCGGCCACACGAGTAACCGTGGCAGCTTGCATGTCTTCAGGAGCGGTTACATTCATTCTGCGGTGGAAGATGCTGCCTGTAGAGCGCCCTGAGCTGCTTAGGGGCCTCACAAGAGGCGCTTCTCTGTTTTTAAGAGGTAATGCCTGCCCCATCTGTTTGATGCCCACCCCGGCCCTTATACCCATGTCATATCCTAGAAATGGAATATGGGCACCGCCGCTGTATGCATCATTTGGTGTCCCGTGCATGATAAGATCAACCTTAGATGCTGGAACTTCCGTCATCTTCCCCTTGAAGAGTACGTCAACCATTCCATCACGAGGGAGTTTGGGTTTCCCGTTTCTACCAAATGTTATCTGGCCAGGCAGAGCTACGTATTTACCGTACATCCCTCTCGGAGAAACCTTTTCTTCCTCACCATATCGGTTCTTCATCTTCTGGTAGAGATTATCTCCTTCGAAAGTGGCTCTGTCGGACATGTGTATATTCATCCCCACAGTAGAACCTTCCGGAGTATGCAGTGGGTCTATAAACCCTACCATTGAATCGTGAACCCCCCGAGCCTTTTCTGTAACCATTTGAGGATCTGAGATTCCACCCTCACCGAGGAAAGTGATTTCGGTGTTGTCATGATACATACCAAGAGGATTGTGCTGATCTGGTGTTCTGGCGAGTTCATCTTCGTTGTATTTCCGCTTTATTGTGGTTCCAAGAGTAACAAGAGGGCGAGAAACTATCGAATCAATATCATCGGTCTTGCGAAGCCTGAACTTAATCTTGTTCTTTATTGTGTTGGCATTACGCTCGATAGCGTAACTCACCATGCTGCCTATATTGAAAGGAACTTTAAAATGGAGAGCTTCTCTCTCGTCCTCATCTTCTTTCCCAGAGCTGACCCTAAGCGCTTTCTGAGTAGCTGCCAGAAGCATTTCTCCAGAAACGTTGGGGAATTCCTTGCCTAGAGTAACGTTCGTAACCCAAGGATCAATCTCAGTGTCTGCAAATGCTTCTCTGAGTTTTACCTCGTTCTCTTCTCTTGTCCCGGGGGTGCTGTATCTGTACATGGTATTGAAAAGCTTTATAGAAGCATCAGAAGCAGCTCTGCCACTTTTTTTGTTACGAGCATATAAGGTATGTCCCCAAGCTTTTTGCATTTGTTCTTCCGGCACTCCAAGCATGGACATGATGGGGTGTAGCGGAAATGCTCTACCACCTACATGAAATGTAAATTTATGCTTATCTGGATCAAAATAGATATCCATATTCTGGCGCTTGCTTGAGTTTACCTGGGCTTTGACCCTTCGGTCTTTACCTTTTGTAACATATACACCAGGAGATAGCCTGAGCTGTTTGCTTACATTGAATTCCTGTCCTCCCAGAATGAATGTACCCATGTCGGTAGGGAATGGAACGTTTGTCAGTAACCGTGGCCTTGAACGGGAAATAACTTTTCCGTCCTGCATGAGAGCAAAGGATCCCCTGAGTGGTATTGTAAGGTCTTTCCCCTCTTCTCTTATTCTGGTGAGGTTCTGGGGGTCTATAAGATCTGCAGGAACCCGGTAGTGAAGATTTTCCAGCACAAGACTCTTGCCACTATCTTCTACTTCCATCAGTTCTTTAATCTTGTAGGGCAATCCCGCAAGAAACTTCCCGTAGGAAGCAAGATTCCAACCACCAAGAGAATGTTTATTCTGAGATATGATAGCATCAATTTTCTTCATGCTATCGGACAGAGCTTCTGGCATTATCTACCTTTCGGGCCCAAGAGGGATATAGTTATTCCTTCACCGTAGAGTATACGATAAGGAGCTATGTCTCAAAATCAGAGTACAAAAAAAGGGGAGGGGTGTAGATAACACCCCATTTATCACAGAATAATCTAGTTTCCTACTTTTTCACTCTATCTAAAGCAGCTTCTAACTGTTTGTAGGTGTCAGGATATTCATCTTTAAGCCACTTTGATATTTTTGAAGCACGTCTAAGCGTATCGGCAACCTTCATTAGGGGTTGATATCGCATAGCTTCTGTAGATATTAATTCCTCTTCAGTAGGCTCAGTGCTCCCCAAAGCTTTGCTTTTGTCTAATGTACATGATTCCCAGTAATTCCGCATCGCTCTGAATCTGTACTCAAGAGTTTCTATCATCTCGTCAATTGAACCAACTATCCCTTGTAATTGACCGTATTGTGCAGTATGCAACAATCTAGCAATATTACGATGATGAATTTTTGTGCTTCTGGTCATCTTAATTGTCACGATCATTCCTATGATAGTAATGACAAGTAATAAAACCTGTACAATGATTAATTCAAGCATTTTAACACCTCTCTACTTTAATCCCACCTCTACGCCCGAATGAAATAATCCGGTCAGGGTATGGATCATGATTCATAAATGGATCTTCAAAAAACAGCCCCATCGTTGAGCTCCTAGCAACACAAGGATACTGGCCATTACGATTATCATATCTATCCTCAAATTCGTACATTGCCTTAGCGATTGATTCGAATTCTTCTACATCCTCTCTGTTGGTGAAGTCAGGATTTGCGTAGTTAGATCCTCCGTACCATGCTCCCCACACTTTCATTTCTATCTCCCTACAAATCTTTGAATACACCAGCGGCTTTTCTGACTATGTCCCATTCGCCGAGAACCTTTCCTATCTTTCCAACAGGATAGAATTTAGTATGGAAACCACATTCAGTACAGCCAGCAGCCATCTTTCCATCACGAAACCCCAAGACAGCTCTTGCTCCACAACCACATGGGACACCTATATAAACAGCCGTTGATCTATCCTCTTTTGGAGCTTCCATTACTACCACTCCTTAGCAACTTCCAGGATTCTCTCTCTTTGGTCTTCTTCTTCTTCCTGAGCATCATCAAATGCGTCACAGTCATCTATATATCCATCTATAGCACCCAGGATGATAGTATTTAAGTCCTGAGGGGGAATAGCATCCAGCTCCCAGCTATCAGATCCGTACTTGCTGATGTAAGCTGCAGCTCTGCTGTCTGTGATCTTGGCAGGGTTAGGGGGTGGAGACATAGCCTGTATCTGATCCATGTTTAGGGCAATTCTCTCAAATATCAGTTTACTCCCAAGTCCTGTGTAGTCATATTCGTCTTCGTTCATGAACATTCGAAGGCGATCCTCGATATCTCTGCTCATATCTACACCACTTGGATCGTGATCTCCGAGGTGAAGTATTACAGGAACCTGTCCATTATCGGCAATACGCGCAAGCCTCTGTGCAGCTACCCACATTTCAGAAAGGCTTGTGTATCCTTTACACGCGAAGTAGCGACAATCTTTTTCATCTGCTGCCTGAGCTACTACATCTATCAAGGCTTCTTTCTCAACCCAGACTTCTGCCCTGTAGGACTGCTCTTCCCACCAATCCATATGGAAATTTTTAGCAGTTTTCTTTAGGGCTTCAGAGCCATCTTTATATCTTGTCATTCCACGAAGATATCTGGTACGGTCCTCTATGGAGTTCCAATCTAAAAGACCACCTATACGAGCTTTGGCTATCAATGTCCCGATATTCTTATATGATCCCATGTTGTTTGTAGATCCGGTTATTTTATCGGCCCACCTTTGGGGCAGGATATCTCGGGAAACAAACTGATAGTAAAGTTGTCTTAAAGTCAAGCTATACCCAGCTTTACTATATTCATCCAGGATAAGTTTTGCCTGATCGATAAGATCAAGATGTAACTTCCCAGGCTTGTATTTTTCGTAACAAATTATCGGCATTCTCAAACTCCTTTCAAAAGCTCAGGATTCTCGTAAATATTACCAGCAACGATAAGGGTCAAGCTATCTGATCCAATATCAGTTAATGCTCTTTCGTTACCAACTGGATGTTTTTTCCACCCTACCTGATTTTCGCTAAAATACCACACTACAACATAGTATCTCTCAGTGGTGTCACGAACCAGAATATCTCCCTCGAAGATTTCCACACCATTCTTATCAGTAAGTCCTGTAGATTGCATGATAATGAGGGAATCAATGAATTCGGAAGCTGGGTGCCACTTGAAGAAATTCCCGTGATGAGGCATCAGCATCCTCTTACCACGCTTATCCCACTTGTCCCACGCTCTGAAGTTAAACCTATTTGCCATTTCCTCTCCTTTCCAACTTCCATCCCCAACGCTCACATTTATCCTTGAGCTCCTGGGCTGTACTGCCCTTAAGAGAATAGATTCTTCTGTCAATTGATTCTACAATCCATATGCCGTCTTTCTTGACTATAGTGCCATAAGCTACCAGAAAAGGTGTCTTAATCTTGAAGTCTCGTCTTCGCAGTTCATCGCTCATAACACCCCCATTGATTTAAGGCATTTATTCTTTGCCTCAGTTATCCTGCAGAACTCTTTAGAGTTTCCTCCCTTGTCTGGGTAACACTGCAGGACAAGCTTGCGATATTTATCCTTTACTTCAGATATTGTGGCATCACTTGTAAGCCCTAGCTCCTTAAAAGGATCCTTTAGCAAACTTCCTATACCAAAGAGCATTTTCCAGAATCGTTCCCGGGCACGACGATTGAAACTATCATAGAAATCTTTTTCGAACCCTCTATGCCAATTTGCCTTTTGTTCCTTAGCCTCTCTTCTTTCCCTCATCTTTTCGGGAAACAACTTCTCCCTAGTGGGAGCTACAAATACCGCATAGAACTTGTTCCAACAGGCTTTTATAGCCTTTCTGTTCGATGCGTCAGACTTCATCTCAATACCCTCAAATTTGCTGTGCATGGCTCGTATTGCATTCTCGTAACCCTTGATATTATCACGAGCTTTCCCTATTTCCAGCAGTGCCATAAAATCTACCTGGAAATCCTCAACAATCTCCTCGAAGCGAATTTTGGTATGAGGTTTGTCAAGGCCATATTTCTTGATATAGTTGAGCGGTTTCATTATTCCACGTCTTCTCCTTTAAGGTAGGCTAACCAACATGCTTTGCATACCGCTTCTTCATCATCTTGGTTCATTATATCGTGTGGGCATTTACTCCCATGTAGTATTTTAGGACAGCCATACTCTCCGACAATACATTCCTCCAACCTCTCCGTAATCACCCTCGTATACTTGCCATCCGCAATCACAACCTCAGCAGTCGGACAGCCCACACAGGAGGGAGCTACTGCACCGTGATCGTGCCATTCCTGAGTTTTTTCGAGTAGCAGTTCATTTCCCGAGACCTTGGTTGTATAGTTATCCTTCTCGGCTTCGTAGCGGGTGAGGGCTTGCTGGACTATCTTACACGTTTTGGGTGTTTTTCCATCATACATAGTATCAAGAGCCATCAGCAACGCTGTCGCCATTTCGTCGATTAGATTAGTCTTCATTGGTTGGCTCCCTCTGGTGGTTTCGAAACATATGTTATTGTGGTAACTTCCCGAGGGTAAACTTGAGTTATGGAAGCAGTACCATCTCGCAATCCATGAGTTTCGCAATCGGAACTGAGATCATAACTAGCCGCCCAGTAAGTATTATCTGCCTCCCGGTAAAATACTTGGTAGATATAAGCTCCGTGTCGCCACGAATCATCAGCTTCTCTATGTACAGATTTTAGACCTTCTTCTTCGAGCATTTCTTCCGCTGTTGGTTTTTCAATAGTTTTCACTTCCCTACCTCCCTTTCCTCGGCTTCGATGGTGGGGTGTTGTATACAGTTAAAATGATGAAATCTCACATTGTCATTACCACGAAAACAATCAATTCGTTCCTCATCAGTTACAATTTTTACATCTCGCCATGCTTGGTTTGGCTTTCGAGTTATAGGCCTATCACACGTAAAACAGATAGAATTCTTCGCTCCAGGTCTTATTTCGCAGTTCTCAACATACCTCTTTTCACTCATTTCTCTGCCCCTTGCTTGCTCTATAAATTTGCGCATACCCAGTCTCAACGCTTGTTTCATGCCCAGTCTTACGAGTATGTTCTCGGGCTTTACCAGCTACATCCTTTGTGTAATCTTCAAATCTCCAATCACAAATACTACATGAGGCAATAGCATGGATAAGCCACGGTCTTCCCCTCAATGCTTTTACTGTCTTCACTTCCCCGCCTCCTCTTCAGCCTTGATGGTGGCGAGTAGATTTTTGACCTTTAGGCTACTTTTTCGAACCCGTTTCATCAGCTTTATTTCTGATGGAATTTCCCAAGAACTGTCTCTGTAATCAGATATTTTCATATCGCTGTAATACATCAGATAAGACTTTAGACGATTCATCATCAGCCTTTGACTTTTGACAAGTTTTTTAAGTTCTTCCGCATGCTCCAGCGTGGGGGTTAATTTGCGAGTGTTCCATTTATCAACGACTAGAGCGGTAGCTTCTTCTTCGCCCAATCCAGTGCCACAGAACCGATACTCTTTTTTTATGTGACACTTAGGACATTGAATAAAAACACGAGCAGTCGCATAATAGTATTTTTCGCTTACACCTTCTACCTGTATTTCAACCATGGTTCCACAGAACGGACACGGTTTCAACTCCGGCATCTTCTCATCCATCATTCACCGTCCTCTCTTGGGTTAAACTCATAACATAACTCCCCTTTCTTTACTGAGAAAACCGGGCTTAAGCAACATGCTGTGTCCAGATGAGGAAATCTCCAGTATTTGCATTTTTCATTGCAAGGCACAGCCTGACGTCCTTCAATTATATTGATAACATCATTTACGGGATGAGCCATAATCCTCCTTTCTTAATCCTTCTTCAGAAAACGACATACCGGAATATCAACATATCCAGACTTAACTTTTCTACCAGTATCTTCTACAATACCAGCTTTTACCAGCACATTCAACAGGCCATCATTCTCTGAATAATCTTTGATAATAACTTCATCAGGAGCTATTTGTATATGGGGAAGATTAACAGTGGCGGTAGCTACAAGTTCTCCATCTTCAGCATCTATTAACTGCAAGGCCGTTCTACCGTTTCCGTATTGCTCCCACGCCAACTTGCATGTCCAGCGCTTGAACTTGATGATTATCTCTTTCTTCGGAGCCTTTTCCTTTTTCGGCTTACCGTATTCCGAACATCTCTTCTCAAACTCATGGAATGGTTCATTACTTCTCTTATATAGAAGAGCCCGTAAACCTTTCCAGTCTGGTTCAAGTAGAGCCCATCTGCCATTGTGTTGGGCAATAATTCTATCGTTCTTCATCTTCGTCCTCCTCAGCGCCTACTTCTGGACTACCGCCAACTTCAAGATAGGCACATGATCCGTATTCTCGGAGAGCTATTCCACACCCATCAATGTACACTGTTGCATCCTCGGGCAGCGTTTGCATCCATCTTATTACTTCTTTCGCTTTCTCAGCCATTTTCTATCCTTTCTGTCAACATTTTGTTCATAATGCTTGTACTACATCCAGCGCGGTCAGTAAAGCATGCCATTTATCTCTAGCTTCTCCGAAAGTTTCTCCAGATACAGAATTTCCGCACTTTAAGCAACGTATATCGGTATGACGCGTCTTTACCCGTGCAAGAAGGTGCATCCAACCGAAGTCGCTTCCTGAACGCTCTCCGGGCCAGTTATAACTCTCTGGATCAGGGATTACTGATTCGACATATACATCATCGTGACAGCACTTTCTTAATCCCAAAATTTCACTGTCCCACATTGATAGATGTTTTTTAGCCAGATACATTATTTCTGTCCTCATCTACTACCGTGTAGATATCACAACCACATTTTTTACAGGTCCAACGCCTCATGATAAGAACTTTCCTACCTCTTCCTCGGTGGAGCGTCCAGTCTAACTCATCATGTGGCACCATCTTGTTTTGGCAGTAGGGGCATGATATTTCCATCATTCTAATTCTTCCCTGATGGTCTTGGCAACCTTCCTCCAGTACAATCCGTTAGAATTGTTGGGTCCATTTTCGTAGGCATCAGCTAATGCTAAAAGCTCTTCACGGGTGTCTTTAAGTATGTGGATGTCATCGGAATCCGATTCTATCATCTCTTCGTCCCAGCATCTTTTACCAGCCAGTGTGCAGTGTTGGCGATAAACAGGAACTGACAAAATCTCTTCGTTTCTCATATCTATTTTACCTCCTCCACATAGAGAATATCATCGGTACCTGGGATGAGTTCTCCCAGCTTTAGCTCTATGTCATTAATCTGCTCTATAGCTTTCATCCCGGCTTCCTCTGAAGATTTTGCTATAACAATCACGGATCCAGTATGTGTATAAGATCTGGAAATTCCCACATTGTATTTTCTCTTAATCTGATGCTGTTCAGGGACAATGGGGAAATCTCCATCCTCTACCTCTTCGACATGTTCCTTATCGAAGGTTACGGTCCCAATACAAAATTTCCCGTTGATATCTTTAGGGGGTTGTTGCAGCGTAATAGATCCCGCGTGTGGATATCCTTTGCATACGTAATCCAGTACCATACCATCAAAACGGATGCCGAAACCGAGTCCACTGGAATCTAGCACTTTGAATCTTCTGCTCATATTTCCTTTACCTCTCTAGCATCTTCCAATAGCTCTCGTAACTTCAAGGCAGTATCGCGTTTTTCGCTGCCTACAGGCCATTCGTCCTCAATGATTGTTGTTGCTTCCCCCAGAGCTTTTACAAGTCCCACAAATCTGTCGTGGCAGTGTTGAAATAAAGCCCCATCAATCTCTGCCTGTCTATGTTCTTCTTCCCTAGTTTCGGGTGTTTTGGATATTATTTCTATTACTTTTTCAAGTTTCATAATCTTTCCTTTCTATATTTTCTTCGTCTTTTTAGCATTCTTCTCTGTCAGATCATTGGCAAGTCGAAACCCAATTGCTCCACCTACAACCACGAGACACGCTCTGCTCAGTATGTACATCAACCCAAGTTTGCTGAAGAAATCTATCTCCAATAGTTTATGTATAGGAGCCTCAAAAATTACAGTCAAAATTGCGGCTATATACATAACCAAAAAGATTTTTGTGTTGGTTCTCATTATAAATTCCCTTCAAAAAGAAACACCCTCCACAATCCTTTGTTGTAGAGGGCATAACTTATTTGTTTATCTTGTCAACTCTATGTTTATCCAAGAACAGCAAAATAAGGCATTCCGCCAGGCAGAATATCCTGCATATCTGGTACACAGTCTCTAACCACCCCAATAGCAAGCCCCATGGCAAACAGCATTTCCATAGTTAAATGCAGGCCGGTCCACTGGTTGCCTTCGTTATTGTTGCATGCATTCAGGAAACTCATCCCGCCACCTCCGTCAGATTGGAAACTGTCGGGAAGCTGTTTGAGCATAGAGTGGATATCATCCCGCCGCTCCTTTAGTTTATCCTCTTTGAAAGCCACTTTATGAACGACAGCATTAACAACAGTAATCCCTTCTCCTTCGGCTTCCTCAGCTAAACATTCCTTCACAACAAGATTCACGTTTTCCGCTGTCAACTTCATCTCGCTCATGATTCTCCTTTCCTATCCGCACATGGGAATATCAAGAGCCCATAGACATCAGAATGAATCGTTGTCCATGGGCTCGCAACTCTCTCCGTGCGGGGAGAGAGCTATTAAATTGGATGAGATACTTGTATACCGCTTCTCAAGGAGCGGTTGGCGCGTTGAGTTATAAACCCGCGCCAGGGTTCATGGGGATGTCGGAGAAGCCTTTTGGCTCTTCAAGGGTTGAGAGGTAATCCTTGATTTCCATGATGATGTCACCCATGTAATCAAAGATACTCTCGGGAGAGATTGTCATCTTCTCCCTCCCCCACTCTTCGTCAGTCGTCCACTGGACTGACTTAGAGTCAACGAAGAACTCTATATCGGGATGTCCTACCCCGAATCTTTGCACGAGTTCTTCTGACAGGTTGATTATTATTTTCACTTCACCTCCAAAGTGTTAGATGGGATATTTGTATCCTGCTTGAACAGTAACGAGCAACCACTCCCACACTGGGCTAGTTACTCGCTACGCCGCTCCTAGGGATAGACAATCATAATACTGTCTACCCTAGTTATGGTGCCGCAGAAAGGACAGACTAGATATTCTGTCAACTCTGCTTGCCCATACACTCGTCCTGGCCCGTGGTAGATGATGTGCCTATCACAGAGAGAACAGCTAATGGCCTTGTACTTCGGATACCACATAATTCCTCCTAAGTATTTGATTAATAATATTATCCCGTATCTTATTTATATCACAAAACAGGAGTGTTTAGCCAAAAAAAGAACCCCCAGGGAAATGTCCCTAGGGGCACTTATCAAAAAAGTAAAGGTTACTCTTCTGTTGTTCGAAGAAGCTCTCCTAAACCAAGCCCGGCACCTACGCCACCAGCACCTGCGGCACCGATCTGTACGCCTTTCTTTCCGGCAAGTCCCATGAATTTACTGCCTAGAGCTTTACCAGCTTCACCAGCTCTTAAAGCACCAGCCTGGACGCCACCTACAGCTTTTTCACCAGCACCGCGAAGCTGAGCTATAATAGCCTTCAACTTCTCCAGGTTGATTCCTGCCTCTTTGTAAAGACCATAATGATCAATTACAATCAGAGCTGCAGTCTTTTCCAGCAACTCTTCGTTAACTTCAACTTTTTCAAGTGAAGCTGTTTTGATCTCTCCACCAGCTTCCTTGACTGCGTTGACGTAATTGTACAGGTGAGCACTTGCGATCTTGACCTTGTCGGAAAGAGTGTACTGTATCTCCTCTGTTCCTTCTGCTTTTACTGGAGCAGCAGTCTTTTCAGTATCCTTCTGCTCTACCAGTTTCATAAGTGAACCCATTTTTATTCCTCCTTCGGGCTCTAAGTTTCCTACTTGTGGTAGGTTCGCAAAACGTAACGTATTCAGCAATTTGATCTCTTTCTCCTTATCCTTTTGCTCCAAGATCAGTCTAGCTGCTCTGGTTAAAGAAAAAGTAAGAGTATTCATTTATTCAACCACTTCCGGTTCCTTTTTCTTAAGCAATGAACCTATCCCCTGGCCAATTCCTCCAAGCACACCACCGGTTATTCCACCAGCTATTGTCTTTTCAAGACCAGATCCTCCGATGGCTTTGAATTTAGGTATCTTCAATAATATTCCAGCAGCAGCTCCCAAGATAAGAGACTTTTTGAGATTCCAGTCTTTATCTTTTGACTTAATACCAGTAACAGCCGGGATAACTCCCATGAGAGGATTAACCATCGCGGCTTTCTCCTGTTCCTCATCTTCCTTATCTTTTTTCTTTTCAATGCTACTTCCAAGAACGCCCCCCCACTCTCCACTGCTTCCGAACGGAGTAATGCTCTTATCACCCCATAACTTTTTACGCACAACGTTACCACCAGCTACAACACCAGCTCCAGCGCCACCAAGACCTAAAGCAGTGAGGATCTTCTTGACAGCTTCGCTTTTTTCAGGCCCCTTTACTGCACGCTGAACGGTTTCTTTAACAACCCGTGGGGTTTCTACTATGCCATGAGCTAAATTCTTAGGCAAGCCAGTGACCGCCTTCACGCCCTTCCCAACTCCCTTTACAGCTTTACCAGCCCCAACAATGGCCTTTTCAGATCCGATCAATAGGTTCCCTACTATTGATCCTTCGTATGGAACAGGCGGAGGTAAATGTTTAACTTTTAGCAATTTCTCCTGTGTGGCTGGAGAAAACTTACTCAACAGTTTATCCTGCCCCCAAAACTTTCTTGGTTTCATAGCACCACTCCAAAAACCAGCCTCCTTCAGAATCTCAAGAGCTTGTTCGTCAGTTATTTCTATACCGCGAGCTTCAGCCTCCTTTTTAAGACCCTCAATAGCACTATCTAGGATAAGTTTCCCTTCAGCCTCTGCCTCTTTAGCAAACCCAGCCAAATGATCAAGCGATCCAATCTTTATCTGGCTTTCCTTGTTCATGTTTCTACCTCTATTATACTCAGACATTATGCTAGTACCAGCTAACCCAGCGGCGAGAACAGCGTTCCTCGCCTGATTGGCTTTATCTCTTTCCGTTTGTAGTCTTTGGTTTTCTATTTCCTCTTGTCTGATTTTATCAGATGTTTCATTCCAACTTTCTAACAGTCCTGGATACTTTCTAAACATCTCTTCTCGTATTCTTGTATTAGCTGTACCTTTAGAAATTGCTGGCCAAATTCCAAGAGTTGGAATTCCTGTTAACCAAGGATGCCTTAATCCAGTACTTCTAGCGTTTTCCTCTTCAATGAGTTTCTCGGCATTTTCTTGCTCCCCTCCGTGCAGGTAAGCCCTATAGCCAGTAGGCAACAAGCTATGTTCTACGTCCCTGAGTTTTAATGCTGAATTTTTAGCAAACCCCGCAAGATGATCTAAAGCTCCCATTGTTTTTACCTCCATTATCTAAGCTTCTAGTATTTATCCCTTAATTCATATTTAAGATATTCGACATCATTGTTTCCCATTATGTATAACCAAAAAGGTTGGGGTTTGTGAATCGTGCTACTGTCTTTGCTTTACTAAACGCCGGAGCATAAAAACCAAGACTAAGAGCGGTATCAGCACTCAATAATTTGTTAGCCACAGCAGATCTTGTCTCTGTCGGAGTGAGCTTAGCCCTTCTCGCTCCTGCATGTGCTCCTAAAACTCCCAGACCAGTCCCTGCCAGTCCCATCCCGGCAAACGCTTTGAAGGGGCTACCACTCATAAGCCCTCCTGGTTTGGCCAATAATCCAGTACCTTTTTTCTTAGCAAACAGCATAGCCGCCAATACAGCTCCTCCACCCAAAACTTTACCAAGAGTACTGAAAGACTTCTGTTTCTTCTGGTGTTTAATGAATTCCGGATGGACTTTAACTTTTCCCAGTATCATTTGATTGAGCTGGCCTTGAAGCTCTGGACTATTACGTACTGAAGAAGAATTACGAAGAGTAATCCAATTCTGCCTCTGTTCTGGTGTAAATAGACCAGCATAACGCCCTATAGTATCATCAAGACCACTTGGGGTCGGGACGGAACCAGGATGCTTTTGTTGCGCCACGGTCTTTCCAACAGTTCTTCCAACTAACGCTCCAACGAGCGGTAGAAGAAGGTTTTTCTTCTTATATGCAAATGGTGCTGCAACAGCCACTCCTGCAAGAGCTCCCAGCAGACTACCTTTCCGAACATTGCTTTTTGCTGCCCGTAATTTCCTGCCCGGAGTATTAGCAGCATGTCTTCTTGCCAGTTCAGCTTCCCAGCGTGCCTGGCTTTCAACACCTACTGGACCCTTGTCAGCAAGCTCTCCAAGATGCCCTAATGCCGTCGCTCCAAACATTGTCCCAAAGAAAACATTCAGACCTTTACCTGCTGGTCCCCTTACGGAACGGACAGGAAGGCTGCTCCAAGCACCCTTAAGGCCAGACTTCGCCCCTCTGAGTATAGAACCCAGGTCAGCTTCTTTGATGATACCAGCGTCACAGAGAGAGCCCATCGTAACCTTTCTTACTTATACCAATTAACGTTAAATCCTTTTGGCGTCCCGTACAAGTTGCGGTATTTACTGAGCCCTTTTAACCCCTTGAATGCTCCTTGTTCAGCCCCAGGGGCTAAGGTTGTGGCTTTTCTCCCAACATCTGCAAAAAATCGAGAAAGTCTACTTGTGCCTCTGCCAGGCAATCTCTTGGCTATGTTTAACCAATTGAATCCAGCTTCTTTATAATGATTATCCACATATAGCTTAGCAACCTTAATGATAAGCTCGTGGTTAATCTCATCTTCCGTCGAAGCTTCCTTGATATGACCCCCATCCTCTTTGACCGCAGCAACAAAATTAATCAAATTAGCGGCTGCTATCTTGATTACCTCAGCGGGAGAATATCTTGGCTCTTCTTCCTGAGCGACTTCCTTCTCAGCAGTTTTTTCTATCAGTTTGTTAAGTAACATTTTGTCTCCTTCTGTGTTTGTTGGATAAATTCATTTCCAACCTCTTCTTGCAATAGCGGATATGGCTGGTGCCACTCCCGCATTAAGCATATATGTTGAATAAGCTGCTCCTAACGGCAACATAGCCTTCCTGGCTGCCTTTTTACCTTGTATTTCCCGAATGCGTTTAAGTGATGTAAGTGATGCCACACCCTCATCATAAAGTGTTGGAATATTAGCAACCGCAGATATAGCTGCTATGAGAGGAAGAGACATTTCAGTACGTGCTAGAATTGGAGGGACTGCCATTCCTGCAACTCTTCCTAGATTCATAAGTTTAGCTTTACCAGTATCATCATATTGTTTCCATTTTTTTGCATGACCAACTTCATGTAACAATATAGGCAGGCCCCCTTTGGAAAAGATATAAGGTTTTTGCTTTTCAGACCCATGTTCATAATGAGGACCCATCAGATAGCTCATCATTTTACCATACTTACGATACTTGCCCACATCAGCTTCCGTGGTAAGAATAGGGATATGTCCAAGCCCCAATTCTTCAAGATATCGTTTTCCTTCTTCTACTTCTTCTGGACGGGTTTTCCTAAAGATCAATGAGGTAGCGTTCTTGTTGATCCCATCAAGTAGTAGCATATTCATCTTACAGTTTGGTCTTAATTCTTCTGGCAAAACGATAGGCTCCAACACCAGGAATTATATTAGACCAAGATTTCTCTTCCTGCTTATCCATATCCCCTTCGTCTCTTTTCCCAGCGAGTAGACCAATCAGCCCTGCCGGGAATCGCAACAGGAGATGATAGGATACTTCCTATAACCTCAGAAGTAACCCCAGCTTCTTTCCTTATCCCATCCAGTAACGGTGTTTTCATCTCATCCTCCTCTACAGAAGAGTATACATCGGAATCCGGACTCGCCAACTCTAGGGGATTAACTCATTTTATTTAATTGTTGTCTACTCGCAGTGGATTAACACGAACAAACAGAAAATGATAATGAAAAATCTTGAATCTGAATAAGAGTATGTTATAACAAAAAAATGAAATATTAAATTATAGTTGAGTCTAATAAAAAAAGAATGCACAAGAGAGAGCTAAATAAACCAGAGAAGCAAAAACTTGATACTCATATCTCAAAAAAATATCCCACTAACGAAAAGCCCTTGTTCCAAAACTCTGATTTAAATTATTTGCTTGTATTTGATGTTAAAAAAAATATCTCACATGGTGATATTATATCACTTATTCCATGTATTTAACTCACTGTTTAGTCACAGAGAAAGGCTTAATTGTGTCTAACGCGAATTTAAACACCGTCTACTTTCTAGGGAAAGCCCAATCAATATCTTTGGTTTCGGATTGATCTGTAAGATGGATAAGTCGGTGGCAACTACCACATGTCCAGATTACATCTAACCAGTTTTCTTCTTCATAGCTCCAGTGATGCCCCTCGGGCTTACATACACAATTGCAGAGTGGATTAGAACAGTGGTCAGGACGAATTAGTATACCATCCCGAATTGCTTTACCAACGGCTCTTATCGCTCTCCCTTGCATTATACGACGATACTCAGAAGCTTCTTTCTCAATAATTTTCTTCTCTTCAAGATTACGATGATATTCATCCCGACATCTCATGCAACAAGGCTGTAACCTATCCTCACTTTTAAAGCTCCAGCGAAATTTTCGAACTGGTAAAAGAATCTCACAGGTGGGGCAAAATTTCATATCCACAATCATCTCCTTGGGGTACTACAATCATACTTTAATTACCATACCTTGTCGAGAGTATTGTAAAATAATGTTGGACGTAGTTTAGCTTTTACAAAAGTACCTAGTTATAACAACAAAACATAAAAATAAATTATATAGAATATTATAATAATAAAAACAAATCGTACAAACCTAAGAGAAAGGAGGAGCATTACGCCCCTCCCCCTTTTCTATCTTTGGCATCATTCTCCTTTCGCTTTGGCGATGGCTTTCTGATTTGCATTCCAATGCGATTCAGCCAACACCTTGATTTTATCAGGCTTGTATTCACCATGTATTAATCCAGCAAGAAACTCCTGCGTACACAATAGCCCATCTTCCAGTTCAGGCGCAGCGGCGATCAAATTCTTATCAGCTTCTTGCGGTGACCTATGGCCGTCTGCATCTACAATCATTATCACGGGGTAACACTGATTCTTGTCTTTGTCCCCGCCACTAAGCAGCGCTTTCTCGTGTCTATCATACCAGCCCCACGGCCCCGGCGTATGTTTCATTGTTTCTCCTTTGATGGTGCTATTAAATTCCAGTTAATGTCTTTTGTTTCGGCTTGTCCGGTCGTATGAATTCGTTTATGGCAGCTACAGCAAGTCCAGATCACTTCAAGCCAGTGTTCTTCTTCGTAAGACCAGTGATGCGCATTAATGCCTTCCGTGCAATCGCAGAAGGGATTTGAGCATCTGTCAGGTCTTATTAGTTTGCCATCTCGGATAGCATTGTTTACTGTGCTTTTGGCTTTGGTTCGTACGGGATACTTCGCGGCATAATCCCGACTTTGAGCATTACGGGCATCACGGTGTAAGGCATGATAAGCCCGATCATAAGCCGCGAGTTCTTCGCTGTTCTCGATGCGATAAGCACGGGAGCATGCCTTGCATTGATACTGCAACCCATCCTTGCGGCTACGGTGTTTGTGAAACTCCGTTAACGGCTTTTCTTCTTTGCACTTTGAGCAGACTTTAGTTTCCATTACGGTAGTCTGTATCCCAATCTTTAGCATTGTTACCTTGTCTCTCTCGAAGATCTCCAGTTCTTTTTGCTTGCACTCATCACATATTATATCTGTTACCGGAACAAGCTGATCTCCTTCTTCAACGACTTTCTTGCACCAGGCACAGATAGCCCTTATTTTAACTTCTCTATTCCCATCCATCCTGAATCCTTTCAGTATAAATATTCTACAATGTATTTATAGCATAGAATGGATGTATTTAGACAATAATTCGTCTTATCTATCATGCCAACGCTGCCTCCACCAACAATCTTGCCATTCTGGGCGGAACTGCATTACCTATCTGTTTTTTCTGTGCGGTCTTGTTTCCCAGGAATTCATAATCCTCGGGAAAACTTTGTGCCCGGGCGAGCTCATTTACTTTGAACATTCTGTATCGGATATCGATATTATCAGGAGTAATCAAACCAAATCTATCACCAGTAGTTACGGTTGCTAAGGGATATCTAACACTATCTATCCCAAGACCTTTTCCATAATACTTGATAATGAGAGGTGAGATTATTGAGTGAGATCCTGCACCCATAACTGTAGGGACAGGGCGTGTTACCGGACGTGCTCCCCCACCGCTCATTTGATGTAAGAGCAGAGGTGTAACAAGAGCATGGTGTCCTCCAGATGCTGTAACTGTAGATAAGGGATCTGTTATGGCACTTACGTTACTCTTACCCCGAAGAATCACTATGAACGGTTCGGCAAATTCTCCCCAATATTTTCGGATACCGATTTCTATTCTACGAAGAGTGTTCTCACAAAGAGGCTTCTTGCGCCCTCTTATGCTCGGGCCAAGATCATTCCAGTCAATAATATTGTGAGCGGGGATCCACTCAGGAAGCTCACTTATAAGATCAGAAACACCACCCTTCGCATGAGTAGGCTCTGGCCACTGTATTGGTCCAAGATGCTTCTTCTTGAACTGAATGAATATTCTGCGCCTGGTCTGCGGAACTCCATAATTAGCACAGTTCAAAATCCGCCAATCAACATGATATCCCATTGACCGGAGAGCATATAGAAACGCTCCAAAGATTTTACCCTTCTCGCTCTCGATAGGCTTCCCTTTTGTATTGAGGGCTCCCCAGTCTTTGAACTCTGGAATGTTTTCTATGATGCCATGCTCCACATAGAGCTCCGAAAGCCATTTAAGGATGAGCCACGATGATGCCCTAGACTGTTTACTCATAGGCTTACCACCCCTCGCCCTGCTGAAATGCGTACATTCTGGGGAAGCCCATAACATCTTGACCCTACCCCCTTTAACAACATCTAGTGGATCAATATCCTGAACACTTTTAGGAATGTGCCTTGCTTCTGGAAGGTTAAGCGTATGAGTGTCTATCGCCAGCTTCCAATGATTTATGGCAACCATATCGGGGGTCATGCCCATGTTGGTGAATGCCTGCAGTAAGCCCACTCCCTCTCCACCAGCTCCGGCGAATAGGTCTACTACTACTGGTTTAGTCATCTATAATCACCTTCCTGTTAAATAACCTATAACGGCGTTGTGATGGATCCCATACTGTTCACTCAGAGCATCGAAATCTTCCTTAGTATAAGGCTGATCTTCAGGGGTTTGATTGTTGGCAGCCTGCATACCTATAGCCTCAATCATTGCACATACTGATTGAGAAATGATGTATGCCACCTGTTGTTCCTCAGTCATCTTTAACCTTCTTTTCTATTTTGGGAATCTTATTCCTTTTTTAGATAAGCACGAAGAATTTCAAGCTTATCTGTTATATATGCTACTACACCCCCTGCATCCTCCATAGCCTTCCGCGTTTTTAGAACGTGCTCATCAGCACATCCTTCAGGAACATAAAGGTGGAGATAGTGATTCAGTGCGTTGATTTGTTCTTCTATATCGGATTTCTTTACCATAATCTGTGGATCAGCAAATTCAGTGGCTTCCTTGACCTTGTCGTAAACAGAAATCCCCCACTGCAACGCATAACAACACCATACGAATCGCGGAGTAAACTCTTTCAAGTTTGTTTCCCAGAAGTCAGAAAATACTTGTTCTCCCTCGTGTTCGAAGTCTATAGCTGCCCTTGTGGCATCATACTCGTTGTCATCGGCATGGGTCAGAACCTCATCAACCAGCCTCTCATGCAAAGCGGAATACTCGGCTTCTTTCATGTCCACATAGTAGTCTTGAAAATATTCTTCTACCACATTTTTAAACTTCTCGGGGCTATACTTCTCAATACCACAACGGTCATGGGCAATGGCTTTTTCAGACCAGTAACCCAGACTCACAGAGAGTTCTGCACCCTCCCGCTTGCGGAAAAACTGAAACATATCCTCTATTCTGGAAAATACAAATGTACCCATATCACCCGTGTAACATAGGTGTCCTGGCCAAGTGATTAGATCAAAGTACATGTCAGTTGTATCTGGTTTCTTGAATCTTATGTGGCGGTTCATTCCATCATCACGGAGTATGGTTATTTTATGAGTAGCTATGTCCTTGAGAAACCGTTCTATTACGTTATCCATCATTCCTCCTCTTCGATTATTTCATAGCGCTTGTGCTTATTCAGACGAACCCAGCATGGCCCTTTTATCAATTCACACTTGTCCCATTCAATGTTGGGACAACATGTATCTCGACAAAACCGAGCTGAACCTATACACTTGCCTGTATGCTCAAGATAATATTCCTTTCCACTGAGTCGAGTCCATCCAGTTAAACACAACCATAGCTTATACAAAGGATTCATCATTACTCCTTTTAGTATATCCCGTTTCTGGGGACGGGTTTATCTTGTCCGCGTCCTTCCATCCAACAGATATGACAATATTTATTGCCGTTTCTATCTTCATGAATAGTTCCTCCTATTATCCAATCTCCACAGGAACAACATTGACCTGAACCAGAACTAAGTTTAAATTTAGTTATACTTTCAGTTACGAATCTTTCTTTCATATTCATCACTCCCCCTCTCTGCGCTGGTTTTTGTGATGGGTTATATGACAAGATCGACACCACCAAATCACATCCAGCGGCTTATTATAGTCTTCGTGATGCCCATCCGGTTTGCATTCCTTACCACATTTAACACAATGCCTAGGGCGTATGAGCTTGCCATTCTTTAAGGCTTCCTGCACTATACTGATAGCCTTTCGTTTTAGTGGGTTTGTTTCCTTTCTCCGCTTGTCATCCTCAGCTTTCCTCTCACGATTCTTCTGGTAATATCGTTGGTGATATTCCGAAACGTCCTCCTGATGTTCTGATCTGTAGCGTTTATCACGAGCCTTGATTTCTTTCTTGTGTGATTGGCGGTATTGCTTGTTTATGGCATTGGAACATAACTTACACCAATACTGAAGCCCATCCGAAGTAGATTTATTCTCAGAAAAATCTGTCAGCATCTTTTTCTGCCCACATTTGGAGCATAGCTTAGACATCATTTACTCCAGTGCGCTGGAGGTAGGCCATATCGTCTTCTACTTCGGTATATTTTGCTGGCTTGCCGCTGTAAAGTTGTCGATAGGCTATCACATAAGAACGAAGCCTCCCCTTATCCACCAGCACCTTGCCGTCTAGGAGGGTGAGGGCTTGTCTGGTTCTATTAATACATCCTAATTTTCCCCAACCTCCGTTTTTAATCCTTTGTATCAACTCTTCCAACGCCTCCCGCACCTGCTCAATATCAGTTTTCATGTTCGTCCTCTCCGGTGAGGTAGGCTAGTATCCGATCTGCGCCGTACATTACCTTCTGGCTACTATCAGGCTGGACTATTTCAATCTTGCGGATTGATTCCAGTCTCTTCTTATCCACCTCTGTGTGGGTAGGGTCTTTCCATATCTTTCCCAAAGCAGACCATACATCCGAAGCCGCTCCATGTTTGCTTAGAAACCGCCCCACATATTCATAAGCTCCTTGTTTTGTGTGTAAATCAAGATGTGTGCCGTCATCAAATCCTATCAGTTCCATTATCACTCCCTTCACGGTAAGCATCAAGACCGATTTGTACATCTATCTTTAATGCTTCAGCCCAAGTTATTATCCAATGGTCTGACATAAATAATTTAGCCCATTCTATCTGGTCTAGGTCGGCTTTTACAACGCTGAGCTTATCAGCCATCTTTTCTAGGTTCTCCGTAATCACCCTCGTATACTTGCCATCCGCAATCACAACCTCAGCAGTCGGACAGCCCACACAGGAGGGAGCTACTGCGCCGTGCTGGTGCCAGTCCTGCGTCTTTTCGAGTAGGTCTTTTTCGGCTTCGTAGGCTTCGTGAGCCTTCATACCTTCAATTATTTCCTCACTACCAATCCATAGAGGCCCACTAGACGGGGCCTTCGTTATTATATCTTTCAACGCCTCCGCCATCATTTCAATCGAGTCTTTGTCAGTCATTCCTATCTCCCTCCTCGGCTTCGTTGGTGGGGTGCTCAAAATCCCATAAATTCTGGTAAAGCATCAAGCTCTTCCTGAGTCATGTATTTAAGTCTAAGTGAATATCCATCACCCTCATCTCCGTCTTCCAAACACAAGTCCTTAATATCAAATTTGCTTATTGGTAGAATGTAAGAGTTCAGCTCCGAATCACCAATTATTGATACTGCTACACATGCAATCTTCTCACTCATCCCCTGCCTCCTGTTCGGGTATTACCCACTGAAAATCCGTGTTGCCATATTCGTCAACGACTACATATTCTCCTGCACCATGTTTACACGCTTTTGCTCTCATAGTTCGCTTACCACATTCCGCCCCCATGGAAAACAACACCGCAAGCATCAAAACAACCACAAAAACTAATATTCCTTTATCTCCAGTTTTCACTTCCCTACCTCCTCTTCCTCAAATGAAATCCAGTACAGTATTGCCTTCTGCTGTCAATCTGGCTCGGCCACCATTTCCAGTATCCTGTATTTCGATAAGCCGCTCCGGTATTTCTTTCACGATGGTCATAACTCGGGTGCTAACTTTTGTCCAGCCTTCTTCATCTTCATCTTTACGAATCAATCTTAGAAGGTGTTTATGGTTGTATGTAAGTTCCATTCACTTCCCCACCTCCTCTTCCTCTTCGATACAGGTTTCGATTATTTCGTCTGTGACACCTTCCATCTCTTCGAGAATCACAACCTTTTTCTCTTCATTTTCGATGGTGGCGAGAATTAACTTATCCTCTACCATATAACCAATAACCTCTACTTCCATTTCCCAGTGTGGAGGAAAATCCCATTGTCCAGTTTCAGGAAAACTCATCTGCCCTTCTTGGTGACTGAACTTAGAAAAGCGAAAAATAGCTGTATGCGCCTCTTTAGGTGGATTGATGAAAGCTTCCTGTAAATATGGGGATAACTCTCGTTCTAATATCTCACGGCAAAGTTCATACTCAACTCCGTAAACATCCCCTATTCCACATTCCTCTTCGTATTCTGTTATCTTTCGATCATGTATTAAGGCCCATGCCTCAAAATGCGGGCCAATTACCGCCCTCTCCAGAACTGGGGTGGAACGGAGGTATTTTATATTTTCTGGTACTTCGGCATAAGCCTCTAAGATAGCTTCCCTGCGTGCAGGACATATCCATCCACCCCGCGTATATCCGTCAGTGCCATCCATGCAGTGACCGTCAGCCCATATCTCTTCCGGCATTTTCTCAGACATCATTCACCGCCCTCTTCCATTCCTTTTTTGCTCTGTCTTATAACTTTTGCCAAGCTTGCTGCTCTCGAATCAGACTCAAGCATGTTTTCAAGCCACGCCCAGTATCCTAAAATAGTGTCACCATTAGAAACCTGGTACTTCCAATCCTCTTGAGGATAGTCAGGGTATTCAGACCAGTATCCGTGCTCAGCTTTGAACTCGTCTATTAAGGTTGGTACATTGTCTCTGGTGTGATCTAGGCAGGGAAAGAAGGCAGGTCCACTTCCGTTATAATTTGCCTCAAGTCTGCAACCGCATTTTGCCACACCATGTTCTTCGTGGTCTTGTAACCAGATAAACGGAGTATTGGCTTCTTCTTCGATCTGCCGTCTACGTTCCCGGGCAATAAGCTTCGCTCCGCATTCACTCATAATTTACTCCCCTCAGGTGTTCCGTGTATCCGCTGAAACTTCGCAATTATTGCGAGATCTCTGACCGTATGCTTGATACACGCTTTGTCATATGCTATTTTGATTCTGCAATATTCACTGTGCTTACCGTCAGCATGGTTACAGGCAGGACAGATCATAATTCCCCATCAAGCAGGTTATTGATAGCATCTAATTGCGCTTGGTAGAAACCTTCATTTCCCTTATCCCATCCATTGAGTGCCATCTTGGCATCTTTCCTGATATCTTTCAGAAGATCCTCCATCTCGGTCATCCTCTGCTTGAATATTTCCAGGAACTTGTCAGCTTCCTCCCTGTCAGAGTCTTTTTCTTCCTCAGGCAAATCACAATAAGATGTCTTCATCTGCCTTTTCCAACGCTTAACAGCCCAGCTCGGTATCATGCAGGCACCACCTGCTTTGGATACGCTTTTAGAGAATAAATACTCCATCCAGTTTGACCATTGCTCATGCGCCAACTCAGCAAGTTTCTCCCGCAATTCTACAACCTTCTCAGACATTTTGTTCCTTCCTTAATCTTCTTCCTCACCCTCAGGTTTCAAACCATCGCTGATAATTTTATCCATTAAATCTGATCTCGAATCCTTTACTGGTTTGTGACTATATTTGTTATTAAAGGCGGAAAGACTTTTCAAAATAGCCTCCATATTATTATTTTCCAGATTTAAGTCTTTATCTATGTCAGAAAGCACTTCTCTAAGAGCATTACTAAAAGTGGTTATGATCGGATCATTTCGTTTCAAATACTTTAGAACTGTCTCCATAGCAAGATCTGGGTCTTGAGCAACAGCAGAAAGAGCTTTGAAGGTTATTGGAAGTCTCATACCCCCATTCTCCACGCGACCATTACATATGTGTAAAATATCGCTTCCAACCCCTCCTGGTTTTGTATGCATACTATTACATATGGCTATGTGTATAGGAACATTAATTTCTTCAGCCTTCTTCACCAATTCTTTAACCAGAGGATGGATTTCAGCCTCTATCCTTTCGCTTTCATCAAAATCTTCCAAGCCTCCAGTGGCCAGCGATTGGAATGGATTAAATTTCATTGTGATCCCTTTCTGTTAAGATATTCGGCTATTGCTTTTTTAAACATTTTTAAACATATTCACTTTCAAAGTTAATGGTTTGTATCTGTAGAAACAAGGTTAGATGTGAAAGATAGTCTGAAACAACCCGATAGATCAACTCCTCTCAATTTCCCATTCAAGAAATCTGAATGCGGCTACTGCGGCATGCACAACCACAATACCGAAGAATGCCACCTACACTTAATGGACACCGTAGCTCGCACCCCCAAAGAAATGGGAATATTAAAACGATTGGGTGAACTGGAACACGAAGCCCTGCGCCGCGGCCTAATGATGTATGAAATACCTGAAGCTATAGAGATCATGAACCTTATGGGACTCACTTATGAACAATAGAACTGAAATAGTAGAAAAAGCTCTCGAAGTTATTCAGGTGTTTACCACCCCAGATATCAAGATGCCTAACCAAGAAAGGCTTGAGAAGATCTATAAGCTGGCGCATGCGGCCAGAGGAACATGTGGCAATCCGCATGCCGACTGGATCAAGGAATTAGAGTCAGACTATAAAGCTTTCAAGAAAATGGGGTTATTATGAAAACTAAATACACCTTCATTAATTTCGTCAAGATTAAGGACAAGCCCAAAACTTCCGTCTGGAGCTGCAAAAACAACCGCTCTGGCTCACAACTCGGCGAAGTAGAGTATTACCCCGGGTGGAGGCAATATGTCTTTGTACCTACCATACAGTCCATTTAT
>CBDVBK010000015.1:0-54504 GCA_965372215.1 uncultured bacterium
GTTTATCTAGCCATATATTACGGAGTTGCATTTGCTCAACGTTGGGACACTAGTGTTCTAGCATATTCAGACATGTTTTCCAGATACTGATTATAGTGTAATAATCAGAGCAATCACAATTACCTTCGGTCATTCTTACCTCAGGCAAGAAAAGCGACTGGATAGGGTGTGCTGAAAGCTATTCTAGGTTGTGTTGCTGGTGGCATAAATTCTGATAACGACAAACTGGATCTCGCAACATCAGCAACACGGTCCTGAAGACAATCTGTGAGTACATCAATGACAAAATCTCGTAGTACTTCATAGCGCTGCTGTCAGTCGGGAGACAATCTTGACCGGCTTCATGATTCTGAGTACTATACAATTACAGATAGAGGTGGGTTATGAAGGCATTTACTGCCATACTCTTCTGCATCAGCTTTGCTTACAGTCATACGATTCTCACCACCTTCGATGTTCCGTACGGTTACATTACCGGTCTCGCCACTGACAATAACCTGGTCTGGGCAATAGACTCCATTACCTGCTCTGTTTACGGGTTCGATGGATGGACCGGTACAATGAAAGAAAGTTTCTCTGTCGTCGGGACAGGTTCACCGGTAGGCTTGGCTTACGTCGACAGTCTGCTCTACTATGCCGAAAGCGGCACTGCGACTCTGCATGCGATGAACACAAGTGGTGATTACATTGGCAGCTGGGACCTTTCAGGACTGGGTGTTCAGAGCATCACCGGTCTGGGATGGGACCATGCTGATGACAGGAGCGACACAGGGCTCCGTATTGGAGATATCGGCTCCCATATCATATGGAAGGCTCATCCAATAGGTTCGTTCACAGAAGCCGATACTCTGATCGTACTGCCGGACACACTCGTCTTCCATGATATCTGTGGAGGTCTTTACTATGAGAGCGGGTGCTGGATCGCGTGTGAATCATCAAATCCATCTTTCAGGATGCAATACTGGACTGAGTCAGGCTGGTGTATGACCGCCATGTATGATTTTCCGTCTACATGCGGGGTTGCACAGTACATGCCCTACTACGAAGATCATATCTGGGTAAGCGTTCCCTCCGAACTTCAGGTTTACCTTGACTGGTACGGTATGGGAGTGGAGGATGACACCGATGACATGACCAACACGGATCTCCAGTGTTCAGAGAATCCCTTCAGTCAATGCGTGAACATCACACTTGAGGGGTTGTCAGAAGGTGCGCGCATCAGGATAATGGATGTTGCCGGAAGGACGATTCTGGATTCATCATTCGATGGCAGCTTCACTTGGAATGGTGAGTCTGCAAATGGAATTAACCAGTCTTCAGGATGCTATTTCGCTACAGTATCCCAGGGAAATGGTGAGATCACTTCGATCAGGCTGGTGCTGATTCGGTAGGATCGTTCAAGATCAGGAGAGAAAGTATCACATGTCTGTCTCAAATAGGCATGAGTTAGCAAGGCAATTTAAATATTATCTGCCATGAGAGCTGTGGTCTGCAGTTTATTCGTGCGGTGTTGTTGAACATAGGAGAAAAAATATGAGCAGAATTCCAGCTGTTACAATAGCGTCAGTACTCTTTATCTTAATTCTATCATGCGGAGAGTCACAGGACCAAGCGGTACCGGGTGAAGGATGGCAAGTGGATATTCAGTGGCTTGCCGATTCTTTTCCGGAACTGCATTACGACCTTTTCATGTACGAATCTGAAGACAGCCTGAAGATCCGTCTTGACATGCTTGAACATAATCTTGACAGTCTCAGCGATATGGAAACGGTTATGGAGCTTACCCGTGTACTGGCCTCGATGCGGTGCAGTCATACAGGTATTGCATTCTGGGAGTATGGTGACTGGATTGCCTATCCCATTTCAGTAATGTGGCTGGACGACGGGCTCTTTGTTACCGCGATTGATGCTGAGTATTCGGAGCTTATCGGTTCAAGGCTCATAGAATACGGAGGCAAATCAGCGCTTGAAGCAGCTGCTGCAATGACCGTAATGTTCCCCGCAACTAACGATGTAGCTCCTAAGACCAGGGCGGAGAATTTCATGATGATGGCTTACCCCATGGAAGCCCTGGGATTTGGAGACGCCGACTCAACTGTTTCTTTTACATTTCTTGAGGCATCCGGGGATACAGTCATTATTCAGTTGAAGGCTATTGGTCAATCCGATGTTAACATGGAAACATTTCATTATTCCGAATCGGTCACTCTGCCCCTGTGGCTTGGCTCCGATGATTTCTACTGGCACCGTTATCTTTCCGAAAAAAGAATACTCTACTGCGCATACAATTCATGTACCCTGATAGATGATTATCACATAAGTGATTATGTGGATGATCTCAGAGAGCTTATGGATTCCGAACCTGTTGATGCCGTAGTGGTGGATCTCAGAAGAAACTCCGGAGGCAATTCACTTGTGGCTGCACCGCTGATAAACTGGCTTCAGGAACTGTCTGAACATGGGGATGTCCGGCTTTATCTGATAATAGGCCGGTGGACTTACTCATCGGGTATTCTCAATGCCCTTGAGATAAGAGAGATTCCCGGAGTTACTGTATACGGAGAGAATACCGGAGGAGCCCCAAACCATCTCGGTGAAGTCAGGACAACTCAACTTCCATGGTCAGGATTGTCCGTAGGCTACCCGACAAAGTATTTCCAGAGAGTGGAAGGCGAAGGATTCACGATGAGACCGGAAGTGTGCATACCTATGAGTTCCGGAATGCTCTTTGAAGGCGAAAATCGTATACTGGATGTTATATACGAAGACCTTTGCGCTGACAAAGGAATTTGAATAGAGATGTAGAACCCACACAATCATTGTCTGATATGTAAGGAGGCTATCCAATGGAAAACCAAACCAATGCCAGGAGGGATCTGAAAGATGATCTGATTCGCGGTGCTTTCATGATATTGTTCTTCGTGGCAGCGCGATGTGTAGGTGTTCTTGTAGCTGTGATAACCCTGTTCCAGTTCCTATGCGTCCTGATCGCGGGGAAACCGAACGGTAACGTCAAGGATTTTGGCAGGAATCTGAGCCTCTATGCTGCTGAGATTATTCAGTTCTTATCCTACAATACGGACAGGAAACCCTGGCCATATTCTCCATGGCCTGAGGAAAAGCCGCTAACTCCGGAATCCACAGTGTAACTGGGCGGATAGTTTGAGGAACGCTATTCCGGAATAGATACCAGTCTGGAAATCAGGTCAGGAGATCTGTCCAGGCTTCGATCAGATCATCGGTGTATCGATCGACCGAGAAGTCTCTCAGTACTTTTTCTATTCCCCGTGAGGCAAGATTCTCTGCCAGATCGGGATCAGTAAGCAGCTTCTCAATAGCGTCCGCAAGTTCTTCATGATCTCCAGGTGGTGTAAGCAGACCGTTTACACCATCTTCGATCAGTTCGGGTATACCGGTTAGTCTTGTGGAAATCGCCGGTACACCGATTCCCATTGCTTCCATAAGAGCAACCGGAATCCCGTCCATATCTCCGTTTGGAGCTTTTACGGACGGAAGCACAAAGATGGTTGAGGATGAAACTGCCTTAAGCACTTTCTTTGAAGGGATCAGGCCCCTGAATTCCACAATTCCATCGAGTTTGTATTCACTGACCGTTCTTCTGAAATTTTCCAGCCTGTCTCCTGCCTGGTCGGTTCCGGCAATAACGCAGCTGAAACTGATGTTTTTTTCGTGGAGTATTCTGCAGGCCTGAAGAAGCACTTCCACGCCTTTCTTGGGTACAAGTCCGCTTGCGACGCACATTACGGTCGGTATACCTGAACTGGATTCTTCTCGTGGAGGAAGGGAGTTCGGCTCAAGACCCAGATGAGTGACTATCAGTTTGCTATCCGGAAAATATCCGAAATGTTTCTTGAGGAAAGCTCTGTTGAAGTGTGAAATAGTGAATACTATCTGCGCGTTCTTCAGAAGTGCTGCAAGTCTTTCATTGCTCTCCGGTACAAAAATATCCTGAGCATGGGTTGTAACGGAAAAAGGGATATCCAGAAGCATTCCCGCCCACATCGCAATATGTGCCGCATCCTTCGCGAAGTGAGCGTGAAGCAGATCTGGCTTATCATCGCCGAGTGCGTTCCTGGCGTGTGCCGCTCCTGCTAGAAAGTATCTGAATGAACCTGATAGAAGGGCTCTGAAAGCATAGTGTGTGAACCTGAACGGCATCCTCAGAAATAGCGGGAAAACCTCTGGTAATGATTCTTTTATCAGCGGCAGAACTGGAAGCCTGCACCAGTGCAGCGGCAGATCCCTTGAAATGAGAATGTCCGGATGCTTCAATCCATCTTCCGGCAGGAGTTTATCCCAGAGATTTGAATCAGGAGAACCTGGAGGCAGATGGATGCTGATAGAAATGTCCTTTTCCGCTAGAGCCGCTATCTCCCGGGCAACATATGTGGGCAGGAAATCAAGCAGGTACACGATGTTCATATTTCTATTTCTGGTCTCCGGAGACTATTCCATCCAGAAATGCACCGAATCGCTTCATGATGTTTCTGGCGTTGAATATCTCCTCCATAGCTTCATGGCTGCGTAATCCGTGAAGATCGCCTTTCTTCCAGTCATTGAAAACCTTTTCCAGAGTTTCCGCGAATCCTTCAGGGGTGGGTCTCGCGATGTAACCCGCTTTCAGAGTCTTTACATAGTTTGTCATGTCGCCTTCAGGCGCGATCGCGAGTATCGGTTTCCCGGTTCTGAGGTATTCAGCAAGTTTGGATGAGTTTTTGAGTTCCGCACCCGGAATGTCGCAGAGACTTGCCAGAAGAACATCCGATTCGATCTGGAAGCGGGGAACATCTTTGAATGGAACGGTGTCGACCAATTCAAGGTTTGAAGAAAGCTCAATCGTCTTCAGAAGATCGCAGTATTCGGACTCCTGTTTACCGATAAGCCTGACTTTAACCGGAGCGTCAGGATGATTGTCGAGGAAGAGCCGCAGCCCTCTGTAAATATTCAAGGGTGACTGGCTGCCGAAAAAATTGCCGGTACAGGTTATAAGTAAAAAATCCCTTTCAGTGCGATCATCTGTTTCGGGAAGTACCTGTTCGGGATTGTAACCGTTTTCAATAATATGCGTCGGAGGGCAGGCTGTTCCATAAGTTTTCCTGAAATATCCCGTTGAGCCGGAAGTTGTCGCGGCAATGCCATCCGCGTGTTCGACGATGTATTTCTCCAGCATTGCTTCGATCCGCCGGTTAAGTCTGTTTGGCCATGAAACATTTGAATCGTTAAGCCACAGGTCTCCAAAGAATGGAACAAACGGGATTCCGGCTATCCGTGATATGATCTCCGCGATGATATGCATCGAGTGATGCGGACCAAAAGAAACTATTACATCAGCCTTCCTCTCTTCCGCAAGACGTAATCCGACAGGTACAACAAAAGGAAGCCAGGTAATCAGCCTGTCCGGAACGAGCACATAATCCCGCAGGAATTTCAACATGGGATTATTGCTTGCCGCTATCTGCAGAGGCGCAGGTTCTGTATTTGAACGGGAAGAGCGAGGTTTTCCGGAAATGCGGGCTCGGAGTTTTCCTGCTATCAAGGTAAGATCAGGATGGTAGACCCTTGTAACGTTGAGATATTCAGGAAGCATGTCTTCAAGTGTAGGGTCGAAAGGGAGTCCTCTTGGATTACTGACTGTTACCGGCACCATTTCCCATCCGGCCTCAGGCATATACCTGGAAACATTCATGATCACAGGAGTGGCGCCGCTGGTAAGAGGTGGAAAACTGCTTGCCAGAAACAGGAACTTCTTCATACTGACAGCTCAATGTACAGATAAACGGATTGCTTCCCCGGTCGAGAATTCTCAGACATTTTCAGACCTGCCCGCCTCTTCTATTAGTGCATTCTCCAGAGCTTTTGATTGCTCGACGACAGAGTAACGCTTCGCCATCCCGGCCGCAGTGACGCAATCTTGAATGAAAATTTCAGGTGCGGCAGCAACTTCCAGAATTCGCTCCATCCAACTGTCAGCATTGTTTGAATCAACAATAAGCCTTGATTGAAAACCTACCGTTTCAGGCAGACCGCCATACTTTGAAACCAGGACTATCCTGCCATATCTCAGGGCTTCTACAGCGACCCGGCCAAACGGCTCATTCCATAAGGATGGGACGAGAACCAGGTCAGCATTACCTATGAATTCCGCGGTGTCTGAAACCCAGCCGGACCGCGTAAGGTTCCCATCGATTTCAACGGTGCCGGGTCTGATTCCGGGATCACCCACCGAGTGAAACTGAACAAGCGGCATCCGTTTTGCGAGAGACTGAAAGATTTCAAACCCCTTCTTTTTCGAAGTGCCCACCATACAGATCTTTTTTATGTCCGGCGGTACATGAAACTTTTTCTGGGGGCACTCTATCGGTGGATAAACAACATATACCGGCGGGTCCGGGAATAACTCTTCACATTTCTGAGCCATATATCCGCTGTTCGGCAGCAGAAATGTTGACCTGTTCAAAGCTGAACCGCGGTATTGACCGATTACCAATTTCTTGATCCAGCACTTCAGCCGATGTCTGAAATCATCTCCACCCGTTTCAGTGAAGTTTTCATACGCGCGAACGAAAGTACCGACCGGTATTCCGTTATCCTGACCTGCTTTTAAAGCTGCTGGCAGAGCGATAGTACCTGCAAGAACCAGTTCCGCATTCAATTTTTCAGCCAGACATCTCACGTAGTACTTATAGGCGAGTATTCCGAACAGTCTTTTCCCCACACCCCCCGGGGCGCGGCTGGAAACATCATAAATACTGACTCCGTTCTTATCCTGTCCCCATAAACCGGTGCCATGTGCCGAAACCACAAAAACCTGATGGCGTTTTGCAATCTCGGATAACAGCAATCGATTTGATATTTCACCGCCGCCAACAGGACCGTTATAGTCAGCAAGCCTGAATGCGGGTGAAAGTGCAAGAATTCTCATAATGCTCTTATTCTAATTCAATACTGAGCCGGAGTGCTCACGATTTGACAGCTTCATGTACAGATCAACCAGTTTCTTTGCCTCGACAGGCCAGTTGTATTGTTCAAGAGAAGCCTTTCTTCCCCGAATTCCCATTCGTCTCATCTCCTCCGGTGAGCGAATCAGCTCTTTTATTCCCTTCGCGATTGTCTGTGAACTGGAGGAATCAACCAGTATTCCGCAGTTGTGTTCATTGATTATTCGCGCCATTTCAGGGAAGTCGCTGGCGATAACGGGCAAACCGGCCATCATGTATTCATACAGTTTGTTGGGCAGGGAATAGTAATGGTTAAGACACGTATTCTCAAAAAGGATAAGACCTGCATCTGCTGACACCGTTACTTCAGGGAGAGCTTCAGAAGGGACCGGAGGAAGAAGGTAAACAATGTTTTTCAGATTCATTTCGCTGTGCATTCGATGCAGCGTTCCCTGCCAGGCATCATGACCAATGATGACAATAGCGATTTCTTCGTTCCGGAGGACGGAAGCGGCTTCCATCAGTTTATCCAGTCCTCTCTCAGGGCAGATGACTCCCTGGTAGAGTATTACCGGGACACCAGCCGGGATAGAGAGTCTATCACGAAGATAGGAGCTCTGCTGCAGTTCTCCGATCGGATCAGTACTGTTTTCTATTATGACCAGTCTGCTGATTGACGGATACATTTTTTTCATTACCTCACCCCTGGAAGGTGTTACCGCGATAACGGCATCCGTCTTTGGAATGAGTTTCTTCTCGGTGATTCTGTATCGGAACCGATTGAGAGCCGATGTGGCTATGAAATACCTTGAGGATTCGAGCCAGAGTTCATGAGAATCGTAAACAAGTTCAGCTCCAAGCTTCCCTGCAGCCTTTGCGCAGATGAAGAGAGTATCCAGATCATTAGCATGAAATATATCCGCGCCGGTCGAAAGTGCTGCTCTGTATAGTCTGTATTCCCACGGAACAGCCCTTTTCAGGTCGGTCAGGAATCTTCTGAAGCGATTACGGCGAAGAAGTCTTATTATTCTGCTCTTCAGAGAGTTATTCTCTTTTGCAGATGCACCTATCACTTTATTGCGAAGTACTTTGCGGCGCACGGAATCTTTCGGTGGCCTGAGTATCCGAATATTCTTCCAGGTTTCCTCAATCGGACAGCCCTCCTCTGGTTCGGCAATGATGATGACATTGAAACCGGCCTCTGAAAGGCTGATTGCTTCCTTCTTAACTCTGGCGTCATTCCAGAGCTGATTTTTGACCACCATGCATACTTTGGTAGATTCCACAAATACTCCTGATTCATAAACGGGTCTGGCGGTAGTATGTTTAAAATCCGGGCGACAGTATACTTAAAAGGAACGGATTACTCAAGAATGGATGTTTTCCGGAATGAAATCGGTAGAGAAAGAATGGAACTGATCAGGGCCACTGCAGGGGGGCGGCAGAAGTGAATAGACTATGTGTGATGAAGTTCGGGGGAACCTGTCTTGCCTCCATAGAGGACAGAAAGATATCCCTGCAGCACTGCGTCCAGCAGCTGACGAAGCATGATAAACTAATTGTAGTTGTGTCTGCAATGGGAAGAAAGGGTGATCCCTATTCCACCGATACTCTGCTTGAAATGGTTACTTCTCCATCGAAACCGGAAAAAGCCTGCCTTATGGCTACCGGTGAAATAATCTCCGCTACCGTTCTGGCTGACATGCTCAGGTCTGAAGGAGTGTCAGCGAGAGCAATAAGCGGCTGGAACGCAGGCATACGCACGGATGCAAGGAACTGTAACTCGAATCTGGAGTCGATTGACAAGAGGGTTCTCCAGGCAGCTCTAGAGGAGCATGATTGTATTGTCGTTGCCGGTTTTCAGGGAATGGGAAGTAATGGAGAGATTTCCACTCTTGGCAGGGGAGGAAGCGATATAACCGCGATTGCGCTGGCCGCAGCTCTTGATGCTGATGAAATGCTGCTGTACAAGAAAATCGATTCAGTATTCACGGCAGATCCGGATAAAGTTCCCGGAGCCATCCATGTTGAGAAAATCAGTTCTGAGGATTTGAGCCAGCTTGGATGGCAGGGGACGGAGGTTGTACATCCCAGAGCTTCGGAAATTGCAGGAAAAACGGGAGTTAAGATTGATATCCGATCTCATTCCACAGGTGAGCGGATCACAGAGATAGAACCATTTGTTATTCAAAGAGGAAAGTATATCACAGGTGTCGCTTCCGGTCCCGATGTAACGCAGTACAGAATCAGAAAAAACGATGAAGCAACTCTGCATGAGTTTTACTCGAAAGTGTTCGGACTCGTGGCGGAAGCCTCTGTTTCTATGGACATGTTCAGTGTATTCGGATCAACAGCCATGTTCACGGTTCTCTGTGAGGAGAGTGGAACGGTATCAGAAGTTCTGAGCGGGAACATGATCGAATTTGAAACGGTTTCGCCCTGTTCGAAAGTATCGATAGTCGGCGCCGGGATGCATGGAATTAAAGGAGTTATGGCAAGGTTCTCCTCCGCGCTGGATAAGGCCGGTATCGATATGCTTCAGACCGTTGACTCTCACGCAACCATCTCTGCACTTGTTCTTCTGGATCAGAGAGACCGTGCACTCAGGACCCTTCACAGGGAGTTTCTGGAAGAATGACTCTTCTGACAGTAATAGTACTTGCCATTATTCAGGGCATTACCGAATTCCTGCCCGTTTCGAGTTCAGGGCATCTCGCACTTGCCGGGACAGTCATGAATATCCCCGCCGGTGATATTACTTTTGAAGTAGTTGTGCATGTTGGAACACTTATGGCAGTTCTCGTCGTTTACTGGAAGGATCTTGTCGAACTTGTTTCGGGGGTTTTCAGGAAACAGAAGGAGTCCCTTGTTCTCGCAGGCCTGCTTGTTCTGGGGTCGATACCCGCGGCAGCTGCTGGATTGCTGCTGGCAGATTCAATCGAGCAGCTTTTTGACAGGCCGGTTGTGGTTTCCATTATGCTCATTGTTACTGGCTGTGCTCTGTTCTCAACAAGACTTGCATTCGCGAAAAAAGGGAGGAGGGAAAATCCTTCGATCATCGGCAGTTTTATGATAGGGCTGGCACAGGCTGTTGCACTTCTTCCGGGGATCTCCCGTTCCGGATTCACCATTTCAACAGGGCTGTTCGCCGGGATAAGAAAGGAAAAGGCAGCGCGGTTTTCCTTCCTTCTTTCCATACCGGCGATTGCAGGCGCTGCTGTACTGAAGCTGGGGGATATGGGGGAAAGTGGTATAGAACTGCCCCTGATAATCACTGGTTTTGCTGTTTCAGCTGTTACCGGATATCTTGCGCTGAGACTCCTCCTTTCATTTCTATCTAAAGGGAAGTTCTCAGTATTTGCCTGGTATTGCTGGGCGCTTGGACTATCCGGTCTGGTCATTTCGATAACAGGAGGCTGAGATGCAGATACTTCTTATATCCTTTCTGATTGTCGGGAACATAGCAGGATGGCAGGAAAAATTCTCATCCGGTGAATGGGAAAACTCACGTGATCAGGCTCTCCTTTCTGTAGAAGCGGATTCCTCCGATTCGGATGCATGGGCAGCACTCTCTTTTTCAGAAGCTGTTATCGGAAACATACCGGAAGCCATGGAGTCTGCTGCAAATGCGCTTGAACTGGATTCGCTTTCAGGGATGGCATGGGCGGCGCTGGGCAGATCAATGATCCTGGATGACGTTAAATTGGCTTTGCACAGCTTTGAAAAATCGCTGAATCTCGATTCTACTTTTATACCTGCCATTATAGGAAAAGCTCATTGCCTGGTTCTTAATGAAGAGTATGAAGATGCCCTGGCGGTACTGAACAGAGCTATGTGTATCGATTCATCCTGGGTATCTCTCTGGCTTGAGACCGCGATTATTCTTGAACACCAGCTGGAATATGAGGAGGCATTCGAGTGTCTGACTGCTGCGCTGGAAATGTGGCCGGATAACCGTCTACTGCTGCTTGAGGTGGGCTGGCTGATGGAAATTGAAGGCAAATATGAGTCCGCGGAAGCCATATACAGGCAAATATCAGAACTTTATCCTGATGATACAGATGCCCTTCTGAGTATGGGACTTCTTTTTGAGGAGCAGGAGCGCTACGGTCCGGCAGTGAAAGCGTACAGGGATCTTCTTGTACGTGATCCCGGGGATTACTGGTGTCTGGGTGAGATTGGACTGTGTCTGGAAAAGGTTGGAAATCTCAACGCTGCCATTCAGAGCTACCTGGACGGAATCGAAATAAATCCGGGCTATGTATTCGCTATGTACAGACTTGGTTCGGTATTTGAGAATATGGGGGATTCAGATGAAGCGATGCAATGGTACAATGCCTGTGTTAAATCAGACCCGCTTCACATTGATGCCTGGATTGAACTGGGGCTCCTTTACGAGAACCAGGGAAGATACAGTGCGGCTGAATCGGCATACCGTTCTGTTCTGGCAAGTGATTCTTCGAATACCTGGGCATGGGGAGAACTCGGAATAGTGCTTGAGAATCTTGGAAGACCTGAAGAGGCCGGCCTGGCGTACGAGAACGGAATTAAGACGGATCCGGAATACCTCTGGGGGTGGGAACAGAGAGGACTTCTCTTCGAAGAGAGCGGAGATCTCGAGTCTGCGGCAGAGTGGTATCAACTTGCGATAGATTCCACGGAACCCGGAGCGTGGCTTCTTGGTGAACTCGCGTATGTTCTGGAACAACTTGAAGATCCGGATAGCGCAATCGTTTGCTATAGAAATGCCATTCTAGTCGATTCAACTTATCTGTTCGGATTGCAACGTCTTGCTCCGCTGGAGGCGGAGTCAGGTAATATTGAAGAAGCAATGAAATTGTGGGACAGATTTGTAGAAGCCGGAGGTAATGAAAGTACTGCCATGTGCGAAAGAGTTCTTCTCCTCGAGAGTAAGGGGAGTTTTGATGAAGCTGACAGCATGATGAGTGTTCTGATCGATCAATATCCGACCGCATGGATTGATCTCGCCTGGTCATATTCGATTGTCGCTCCCGAAAAGGCTCTGCTGCTGGCTCAAAGAGCTTCCAAAAAAGGTTTTGATGGTGACGCGGGGCTTTGGTCTTCTCTGGCCGGGCTCTACAGCAGCCTTGATGAATCTGATGCCGCTGAATACTGTTTCCTGACCGCAGCGGAACTGGCTCCGGATAATCCGGATATCTGGCTGGACTGGGGTTATTACCTGTTTGATTCAGATCAGGAAGAAGCCGCAGCCGAGAAATACGAGAAGGTCATTGAACTTGACAGCCTGTCCTTCAGTGGCTGGAGCGGTCTTGGAGAGGCATATCTTTTTGCTGATCTTTATGATGAAGCCATAGTGGCACTTGAAAGATCTCTGGATATCGATCCATCATCTCCATGGATATACTCATACCTTGGACTGGCATTCGAGCAGAAAGGATATTCTGATAAAGCGCTTGATTACTATTTCCAGGCATTGAGTATATCGCCGGGATATCAGTATGCCGAAACAAGAGTAAGATCCATTACCGATACAGGGTTTGATGCCGAATGGAACAGAAAGGAATCAGGCCGTTTCAATGTTACGGTTTCTGCTGATACTCGGATTGATAATGGCAATGTGCGTGAAAGAAACTACTCCATCAGCAGTCTGATCTCATACGAGTACGATTCCAGGGGAAGTGCTGTATCTCTTGAAGCGGAGTACAGTTTCATTGAGACGTCAAAGGAATATGCGAATAATTATTCCTGGGCGATGCTGTCTTTTTCGGTTGAACGTATTCTGTCAGATTACTTCTCGGTCAAGGCAAACAGCAGCTGGGACAGACAGCCTGGAACTGTCAGACCATGGCAGGTCAGCTCATACCTGTCTTTTGACTATACAAGGTGGGTAACCGGCTGGCTTTGGATATCTCCTGGAATTGGAATTGGTCAGGTGAACACTCACTGGGCATCAGGTCTGGAAGAAGAGAGAACTGACAGGACAACCCTTTACGGTTCACTGGCATTCTGGATCAGCGAACAGGATTCCAACTGGCCGACACTCTGGTTGTGGGGAGATTTATACCAGCCACCGGATAACACTGAGAATACACTGATGAACGGTCTTGCTGAAATGACTATCGATATGTGGAATCCACTTTCACTCACGCTGGGATACAGCGTCAGTTATACAAGAACACCTGCTTACAGATACTGGGACAAGTACAATACCGAGTTTTACTCTCGACTTAATCTGAGGATTTTCTAATGTATGGACTTATGCTGCTTGGTGTTCTGACACTGATATCACCGGACCTCAGTCCGTGGTATTCACAATGTTCAAAGGGCAACTGGCATAGCGCGGCAGAAGAGGCAGCCTCACTTGTCAGTGCTGATTCCAGCAGTACGGAAGCCATGGCAGCCTTCCTGATATCAGGAACATTTGACGGGATTTCGGAGATCGATCTTCTGATAATTGAAGCAGCCATTCCCGTGGATTCACTATCCCCGCTTTTCTGGGCGGCTACCGGACTTGTTCTGATGGAAAACCGATCATCCTCTATGGAACAGGCGGAGGATGCGTTTCACAAATCAATACAATTGGACTCAACCGGTGTGTTTGGCTGGTATCTTCTCGGTAACCTTCTTGAAACACAGAATGATACCCTCACAGCACTGAATTGCTATATCAGAGCGATTGAGCTCGATTCAGATTTCCTTCCCGCGCGGTTGCAGCTGGGTCGTCTGCTGCGGGATGTCGGAAGACAAAGCAAAGCTCTTGATGAGTTTCGGAAAACAATGAGTACAGAAACTTCGTCCGGTGTGCTGGCGTTTGCCGAATACCTTCTTCTGGCGGATGAGACTGGATCCGGAATCAGCTCAGACAGCCTGGAGAGAATGCTTCTTCAGGCAGATCCAGGAGCATATCTGAATCTTTCATTCGATCAGCGTTCTACAAGACCTGATGTAGCACTGGCTGCCGCGGTAAGGGCCGAGAGCACCCTTACAGATGATGATCTTCTTATTGAGATTTCAGAAACCTATTTATATCTTGAAGAGTATTCTGCTGCTGTTTCAGCTTCCGGTAAAGCTCTGGCTGCTTCAATTGACAGTATGGAAATACTGGGAATACTTGGAGAGGCGCTGTTCAAACAGGATAATCTTAACGAGTCGGAAAAAGTATTTCTTGCTCTGCTGGATATGGATCCCTTTTCAATTGATGCCTTGAACTTCCTTGGAATCATTGCGGAACAGGAAGCTAGAACTGCAGAAGCGGTTGACTACTTTCTACGGACACTGGAGCTTGATCCTTTCAATATCGATGCAAGGAATCATCTCAGAATAATTGCCGGAGATTCGTACGATCCTGATTTGATAGCGGAAACACTTATGGGATTCAGTGCTTCCGCTTCGGTTGATCTCTCAATTGAAAAAGGCACTCAGTCTTTCCTTGAATGCGGTGGCAGCACATCACTCTCCTACCGTTTTGACAGAAGAGGTTCCTCGATCGGTCTCGGGTTTGGAGGAAGAATAATAAACTGGGAAGAGATCAGGGATCTTCGGATCGATACGCTGAATACAGAGACAGGATGGGCTTCTATCGAGTTTGATTACTGGCTGAGTGATAGCTACTATCTTGTAATGAGTTCATTCTGGGACAGGCAAAGATATACGGTTCGCCCATGGCAGGTGAGTTCTTACATCGCGGGAGGATGGCAGAAGTGGATCTCATCCTGGTTCTGGTTCTCACCGGAGATAGGGCTTGGATCCGTTAATGCGAAGTGGTTATCCCATGATGATTCGGGATACTCAAACACTCTATCGGTTTACATCTCAACAGGTTTATGGTATCGAAAGCCTCACACATTCATCAGAGAGGCAGGGATCTCCGGAGACCTGTTCTTTCCGCCTGATGATCCGGACAAATTCATTTCTCACGGGTATTTTTCAGTAGCCTTAAGAACATGGAACCCGCTTTACATCACTATCGGTTACCAGGTGGATTACACAAGAAATCCCGAGGTTGCTTCCTGGGAAAAATTCAATACCAGTTTTATTACAGCTCTGAACCTCGACCTGTTTTAAATCATCAGTTTTCGTAGCGAAATGTCTATGGACGCAGGAGATCAGTAACCGGCGTTCTGAGGATTTTCCGGAAGAAAATGTATGCGATACCGGTTGAAGCTGCAAGCATTACACCAAGACCTGCCGCAAGCCACCCTACCGGGAAAACCGCAAGAGTATCTACCGCGGCTCTGAGTGTGGGACTGAAAGACAGAAGTGTACTGCTGGCACCCCAGGCAAGCAGACATCCAAGTGCTGCGCCAAGGATTGTCGTTACCATTGACATGAAAAAGATCTGGAATGAAAAGATCATCGCAAGTTGATTGTAGGGTGTCCCGAGAGCGATCAGAACTCCAAGGGCGAATCGTCTGTTTCGCAGATCGTTAACCAGCGTATGAATCGCGCTTGAAAGCGCTGAGAGGAGAATTGCGGCGGCAAGAGCTGAAAGAGCAGCTGTAACAGCTCCGACAAGGATTTCCGCCTTCTGGGCAATACCCCTTCTTGTTTCCGCTCGGAGGCCGGTCTCTTCCACCTCGCGAACAATCGATGGAACATCTTCAGGGCTTGCCGCAGTAATGACAAGCGCGCTGTACCTTCTTGTATCCTCGGGCAGGAAAAGGAAATTAATCTGATCCACAAATTCAAAGGGTACTCCGATCGCGAACAGATTCATGTTTCGGGAAGTGGCCTCTATCCTTGCTCTCACAGTGACAGGAGTATGATCGAGTTCCGCAATCGAGCTTCTGCCAAGTGTTACCGTACATTCCATGCCGATAACTCCTTCAGGTGTCAGTCCGAGCAGATTGTTTGATTCAGCGAAACCGGCATTGTACAGAAGCAGCAGGTTCTCGCTCAGAACAACGGGCAGCAGTTTTTTTGATGAATCCTCAAGAGAGTAGGACCAGTCAATTGATTCAAGGAGAGAATCACCCAGGAATTCACATGTTACGCCTTCAAGGGTTATGTCTGTGTAGTAAGGTTGTCCGCCAAGACGCCCTCGCAGATAGGCAGGAACATGTGCGTAGATCTGCGGATCTACTCGCGCAACCAATGGCATTTCCTCCAGAGATATTTTGATATTCTCAGTGATCTCCATACCACCTGTTTCTGTCTGGAAGAATCCGGCCTGAATGCCCGGTGGAGTAACGCGAACCTGTTCAGCCGGAAGATCGCTTGATAGAAATCTGTCCAGAACGTTCTGTACTCCCAGGCCGATTGATATGAAGAATATTAACAGGAGAGATGCGGTGAAGAGCATGCCCTGGCTGAAGATATAATCTCTCCAGTGACCGCGGTTCCACAGATGAAGCGCGAGGCGGATTTCAGATGGTTTCATGCAGAATACCATCTTTCAGTTTCAGAATACGGTCTGCCCGCTCCAGGATGCTCTTCGAATGAACGACAGCTATGACTGCGAATCCCTGTTGTTTACGTGCGTGGTCAAGCAGATTGAACAGTATCTGTTCGCTCTCCTCATCAAGACTTGCGCTTGGTTCATCAGCCAGGAGGATTGATGGTCTGTTAACCAGACCTCTTGCGACCGCGACTCTCTGCCTTTCTCCTCTGGACAGGAGTGATGTCTTCGTTTGATCGGTTCTGACCGAAAGCATTTCCAGGACATCATCGGCCTGAGAGCGTGCTATTTCCAGGTTGCCTCCGGAAAATACAACAGGGAGAATAACGTTCTCTATAGCGGTGAGTGAAGGAAGGAGATGAAAATCCTGGAAGACAAATCCAAGATGTTCTCTGCGAAGAGCAGCCAGTTCTGATGATTTCAACTTGCGAGTATCATTTCCTGCTATGAGGAGATTTCCGCTGAAATCCCGATCATGTGTTCCCAGTATTGCCAGAAGGGTGCTTTTTCCAACACCGCTTCGGCCTGTAATCGCAAGAAATTCTCCTTTTTCTAATGTGAGGTCAAGGCCTGAAAGAACTTCCATTCCCTCAAAGCTTCTTGAGATTTCGCTTGCCTGGATAATACTCATTCCGGTAACAACTCCAGCAGCACTTCCTGAATAAGACTGTCCGGAGTAATACCGGTATCGCTGAAACTGATGGAAAGACTGGAAATATAGTTATCACTTCTGACAAGTTTGATCTCCAGGACTGTCACTGGAGGATTGGCATCTATGAAATCAAGGCTTATTCGAAGAGCTATCAGACCTGATGATTGCACAAGATTCCTTACAGTTGCCAGAGTACGTCTCTCGGATCGAGAAAACATACCATCCGGCAGAACCGAGAGAAAAGAAATTGAATTATTTGAAAAGAGAACGGTCAGATCTGCTTCTGAATCGGCTACTTCCATCAGATCAGTATCGGAAGCGAGGGATTCGACAGATCCGAGTTCCAGCCATCTGTCAACCGCTCTGTCAGACCCGGTTCCGGTGATAAGGCATGTCCAGCCATCCCTGGCTGAAATGGAGCCCAGTACACTCCCCTGATCGCTGATAAGATCGATTCTGTCACCTGTTTCTGCTGAATTGCAGCCGAATCCATCTCTTGCGATGAGGGCCATTTCATCAGCGTCCATACTGGAGGAGAGAAATAGTAACTGCGGAGAAAGATCAGAGAAATTTATACTCAGAAGACTGATGCCCAGGTTTCCTCTGGTGAGAAGAGAATCACATAACCATACGGGTATAAGTGTTCTGATATTAACGGGGAGCAGTTTGACGTTGAAATCAGCGCTCAAATGTGCATGAAGAAAACAGAGGCCCGGAACCATCTGAAGCTCATCCTGAAGACAGGAAGCATCACCGCAACTCATTGCTATCAAAAGCACAGTTACCCCAGCCACAATTCCGCATAATTTGCTGTTCATTGACATACTCCCGGTTCCGGTGTAATTTCCCCGTTCGATAAAGCTACATATTTCCTTTTGTCTGCGTCAATGTTCTTCACCTTAGTTGTTACAGGGCAATAAGAATCTTGACAGTAGAGAGGGGTTGCTGTATGCTTCAGGTTCGCTTTTTGCTGGCGTAGCTCAACTGGTAGAGCAGCTGATTTGTAATCAGCAGGTTAGGGGTTCAAGTCCCTTCGCCAGCTCCAGTGGAAAAGGTGCTCAGTTTAAATTAATTGCAGGAAATGGCGAGGTTCCCGAGCGGTCAAAGGGGGCAGACTGTAAATCTGTTGGCAATGGCCTTCGGTGGTTCGAATCCACCCCTCGCCACCAAGCCTGAGGCCATAAAGCTTTAAATAGGGTCTGGCAGGGCGGGAGTAGCTCAGTTGGTAGAGCATCAGCCTTCCAAGCTGAGGGTCGCGGGTTCGACCCCCGTCTCCCGCTCCAGGCTTGAGGCTGAAGTGAGTAAGAAATAATGCGGGAATATCCGTCTGGATGCTGCCGAGCCCACGTAGCTCAGTCGGTAGAGCGCGTCCTTGGTAAGGACGAGGTCAGCGGTTCAATCCCGCTCGTGGGCTCCATATTGATAATTAGTAGTAGAAAAAGCAGCTGAATAGTGAACAGGAATTCAGCAGATCATTCCAGGAAACGCAGGGATGAGAAAGAAAAGGAGAAATCATGGCCAAGGAGAAGTTTGAAAGGACTAAACCTCACGTTAATGTTGGCACAATCGGACATATTGATCACGGCAAAACCACGCTGACCGCAGCAATAACAAAATGTCTTGCAACACAGTTTGATAATGTCAGTTACATAGAATTTGACATGATCGACAATGCTCCCGAAGAGAAGAAACGTGGAATCACCATTGCTACTTCTCACCAGGAATACGAAACTGCGAACAGACATTATGCTCACGTAGACTGCCCTGGTCATGCTGACTACATAAAGAATATGATTACCGGTGCCGCTCAGATGGATGGTGCTGTTCTTGTTATTGCTGCAAACGACGGTGTTATGGAACAGACAAAAGAGCATGTCCTTCTTGCTCGTCAGGTTAATGTTCCAAGGATGGTCGTATTTCTTAACAAAGTTGATATGATTGACGACGATGAACTTCTCGAATTCATTGAAATGGAAGTCGGCGAACTCCTTGAGAAGTACGGATTTGATACCGAATCACCTATAATAAGAGGAAGCGCACTAAAGGCTCTCAACTCAAGTGGTCTCCCGGATGATGAAGATGCAAAATGCGTCTATGAGCTTATGGATGCTGTAGATACATGGATTCCCACCCCCAAGCGTGATATTGAAAAGCCATTCCTTATGCCTGTTGAGGACGTGTTCTCAATTGAAGGCCGTGGTACAGTTGGAACCGGTCGTATAGAGCGTGGAATTATTCACACTGGTGATAAGATTGAACGCGTTGGTATTCACGAGACAATCGAAACAACCTGCACAGGTGTTGAGATGTTCCGTAAAATTCTTGATGAGGGTCAGGCTGGAGACAACGTCGGGCTTCTTCTTCGTGGAATCAAGAAGGATCAGCTCGAAAGAGGAATGGTGCTGGCAAAGCCGGGTTCTGTTAAACCTCATACCGAATTCTTCGCCAATATCATTATACTCAGCACTAAGGATGGCGGAAGGAAGAAACATTTTATAAGCGGATACCGTCCGCAGTTCTATTTCCGTACAACCGATGTGACCGGAGAGATTGAACTCCCTGAAGGCCGCGAAATGGCTCTTCCAGGAGATAATATTGATGAGGTAAAAGTAACACTTATCACTCCCATTGCCCTGGAAGAAGGTCTCCGCTTCGCTATCCGTGAAGGTGGACGTACCGTCGGGCACGGAGTGGTTGACAGAATCGGGGAATAGGCTGGTTAACCGTGAGGGTAATAGTAACACTTGCCTGTCAGGAATGCAGACGTCGGAACTACAGTTCAACAAAAAATAGACGGACAAACCCTGACAGAATGGAACTTAAGAAATACTGCAGATTCTGCAATAAGCATACTCTTCACCGGGAAACGAAATAGGTATACTGAAGAACTCAGGAATAATTTCCCGTTGAGCTGATTCAGGATTCTTGCAGAGAATTGAAGTATTCATGTGAAGAATCTGCAGGGCCGTAGCACAATTGGTAGTGCACCGGTCTCCAAATCCGGCGGTTGAGGGTTCAAGTCCTTCCGGCCCTGCCAGATTGTCAGCCTGAAATAGATTTTAGAGGAAAAAGAGGACTAAGCATGGCTAAAAGAAAATCCAGTGACGGCAATCTGATAGTACGGGTCGTAAAAGGTGTGTTCAGATTTCTTGGCGAAGTCAAAGCAGAGCTGATCAAAGTAGCCTGGCCGACAAAAGATGAGGTTATAGCGTCAACCTGGGTTGTCATTATCGCGGTGGCGATAACTTCCGTATGGATTTTTGCTGCCGACCAGGCCTCCGCCATCCTGATTAACGGGCTTATTAGACTGATTCACTAGATTGCGGCTTGAAGCTGCAGTTAAAGGATAAAAAATGACTGAAGAAGAGACCAACGGACAGGAAACACCCGAACTGGAAGAAGACCAGGCTGAAGAGAAGAACAATAAGAACTTGAAATGGTTCGTTGTTCATTCTTTTTCAGGATATGAGAAGAGGGTGAAAAGATTTCTTGATATCCAACTGAGCCGTAAATATCCTGATAAGGTGGGAGAAGTACTTATACCCACCCAGGAGGTTTCAAACACCCGAAGGGGAAGTAAATCCACAAGACAGAAAAAACTTTATCCAGGGTATGTATTTGTTCAGCTTGAGCTGAATCCGGAAATGATCATGGACATTCGAGCCATGAGCAATGTAAGTGGTTTTCCTCCGATGAATCAGGGCTACCCGCAGCCTCTTTCGGATGAAGAAATCAGTCGCCTTAAAGGGCAGGCTGAAGGTTCAGACAAGGCGAGAGTTATTAGGGTGCCCTATTCTGTCGGACAGACAGTCAGAGTGACCGAAGGTCCATTTAACAATTTTACCGGGGTTGTGGAATCCATCAATCCTGAACGGGGCCGTGTGAGAGTGATTTTCACGATCTTCGGCCGTAAAGCACCTGTGGAGATAGATTTCTCACAGGTACGTCTGGTCTGAGAATTTAACCGGACAAATCTCGAGACGGAATTGGTCCGTCTCTATAACTAGGCCATCACTACCAGTATGGGGAGGTAGCGACGGCGAAGGAAGGAGTTCCCATGGCCAAGAAGATCTTGGGTGTGGTGAAGCTTCAACTGCCCGCAGGGCAGGCAACACCGGCTCCACCTGTTGGTCCCGCTCTGGGACAGTACGGGATTAATCTTGCCGGTTTCTGTAAGGACTTCAATGCTCGAACCCGGGGGAGCGAAGGGCTTATTATTCCTGCGGTCGTAAGTATCTATAAAGATAGGAGCTTTACCTTTATTCTGAAATCCCCACCTGCAGCCGTGTTGCTGAAAAGAGCAGCAGGGCTTGCAAAGGGTTCTCCGGAGTCTAACAAGGAAAAAGTCGGCACTGTTACGTTCAAACAATGCCGCGAGATCGCGAAGATAAAGGAGAAAGACCTGAATTCCGCTTCAGAAGATGCCGCGATATCGATGATCGCAGGCACCGCTCGGAGTATTGGTCTTACGGTGGTGGACTGAGATGGCAAAAATGAGTAAAAGATTCCGCCTGGCAAGAGAGGGCATCGATTCACAGAAGCTGTATTCACTTGAGGAAAGCTGCATGTTCGTTAAGAAACTTGCGTCAGCGGGTTTTGATGAAACAATCGAGATGGCGATCTCCCTTAACGTGAATCCCAAACACGCTGATCAGATGGTCCGCGGAACCTGTATTCTCCCGAATGGTACCGGCAAAACTGTCAGGGTTGTTGTCTTTACTACCGGAGATAAAGCTGACGAGGCAAGGGAAGCAGGAGCGGACTTCGTTGGAGATGAGGATCTTGCCACCAGAATTCAGGAAGGATGGCTTGATTTTGATGTCGTGATTGCAAGTCCCGACATGATGAGAATAGTCGGAAAGCTCGGAAGGGTTCTCGGGCCCAGAGGGCTGATGCCGAACCCAAAAACTGGAACGATTACTGCGGAAATAGCAAAAGCAGTGCAGGAGGCCAAAGCAGGCAAAATCAGTTTCAGAGTGGATAAAACAGGCAACATTCATGTTCCGATAGGCAAAGCCAGTTTTGAGGAAATAGCTCTCAAAGAAAACGCGTTGTCATTTTTCGAGAAGGTTTCTCAACTAAGACCATCGGCCGTGAAAGGAAGATACATGAAAAATGTTTCGATCTCTTCCACGATGGGTCCGGGTATCAAGATCGATGTCAGCGATCTTAAAACCCTTATTCGATAGGCGGTGATGATATAATGGCTGTTTCCAGAGAGCAAAAGGAAAAAGTCGTAGCCTCCCTGACCGAGGGTCTTGGCGGGGCGGGTTCAATTGTCTTCGCTGATTTCACCGGGATTAATGTAGAGGACATGACTGAACTTCGTCAGGATATGCGTGACAACAACGTTAACTTCACTATCGTAAAAAACACACTTTTAAGAAGAGTGTTCAATCTAATCGAGATTGACGAAAATGAAGGTGTGTTTTCCATGATGGAAGGACCAACCGCATTGGCATACTCCGCTGATGAGGTCCTTCCAATAAAGATATTAAGGAACTTCGCAAGGAATCACAAGGGACTACCTCAGGTAAAGGGAGGATTCGTATCCGGTGAGACTTATGAAGTTGAAAAAATGATGGAACTGGCTGAAATTCCATCCAGAGATGAACTCCTGGCCAAAATGCTTGGATCTCTCAACTCGCCGTTGCAGGGATTCGTATCTGTCAGCAGTGGAATAATACGCAAGTTATTTAATACCGTTATCGCGATTAAGGATAGCAGGGAAAACTAAGAGAAGATCAGACGGGACCTGATCGGGTGCCGTTGTAAATGGAGGAGAAAAGATGAGTGATGTCAAGAAGGCTGATATTATCAAGGCCATTTCTGAAATGACTGTTCTGGAGCTTTCGGAACTTGTGAAGGAGATGGAGGACAAATTCGGTGTCTCAGCAGCAGCACCAGTAGCTGCAGTAGCGGCAGCTCCCGCCGGAGCAACCGGAGCGACCGATGAAAAGACCGAATTTGATGTTATTCTTGAGGATTTCGGCGCAAAGAAGATTCCTGTCATCAAGATTATCAAAGATGTTCTTGAACTCAACCTCAAGGATGCGAAGGAGCTTGTGGACAATGCTCCATCCAAACTTCGTGAGAGTGTTGACAAAGACGAAGCCGAGGCTCTCAAGAAGCAGCTTGAAGAAGCAGGCGCGACTGTCAAGCTCCAGTAACATCGATCTTATCTGCGGCGGGAGAAGTTTTATCTTCTCTCGCCTCTAACATCGTGCTGAATAGAAAATGTTTTTTCGTTATTTCACTTCCTAACAAGCGTGAGGAGTGATCAGGTGAGGGTTAATAGACCTGTAAGAGATTATTCAGGAGTGCAGCCGGTGATTGAAATGCCGGACCTTCTGAAAATTCAGAGAGAGTCGTTCAGCAGATTTCTGCAGGATGATGTTCCACCGGATGAACGTCTTCCTCAGGGCCTGCATAAGATTTTTCAGGATACATTCCCCATTGAAAGCAGCAATCGCGAATTTTCACTGGAGTATGTGTCGTACGAACTGGGAAGACCTAAATACAGCGTTCAGGAAGCCATGGACAAAGGCCTGAGCTATTCCGCACCTCTTACCACTATGCTCAGACTGGTTTTCCGGACCGGCGTTGATGTCGCTGACTCCAAGTCTTCTTCCGATTCCTGGAAAGTATCCAGGATAATCGACCAGTCAGTATTTCTTGGGGAGCTTCCACTTATGACCGCAACCAGCTCCTTCGTAATTAACGGAGCTGAACGTGTCATTGTGAATCAGCTGCACCGGAGTCCCGGCGTGTTCTTTGAGGAAACAACGATGCAGCGGGGTAACCGCATATACAAATCCAGAGTCATCCCCCATAGGGGTTCCTGGCTTGACCTCAAACTTGATCATAATGACATAATCTATGCCAACATAGACAGGCGACCCAAAAGGATTCCCGTTACTATGCTGCTCCGCGCTCTGGGACTCGGATCGGACGAGGATATCCTCGCAAGTTTCTATCCCAAGGCTAAGAGGAGTCTGAAAGATGCTTTGAAGAGTCGCTCCAAGGCAATCGAACTTGTTATGAAGTCTTTTGCTGAAGACATTGTGGATCCCGAAACAGGTGAGCTGCTTGTCAGATGTGATGAGCCTGTTGAGAGTATTGAGAAAATTGAACTGCTTGTAGAACACGGAATAGAGGATGTCTATTTCCTTTCTACGCGTATGGAAGCAAACGACTTTGACGGAATCAGAAAAACTCTCGCCAAGGAGTCAACAAGTCTTGGAGCAGGAATCGAGAAAAACGAAGACTCAGCTACAATGTGGATCTATGAAGCTCTTCGAGGCACCGAGGCTCCAAATCTTGATCATGCCAGAAGCTATCTCAGATCGATGTTTTTTGATTCCAAAAGGTACAGTCTCAGCGAAGTCGGAAGATACAAGCTTAACGAAAGATTGAACATCTCCACTTCAATGGAGAAACTCACCCTGACTGTTCCGGATCTTGTAGCTATCGTAGAGAATCTGATCAGACTCAGAGAGGGAAGAAACACCTCTGATGACATCGATCACCTCGGTAACAGGCGTGTTCGCACCGTCGGGGAACTGCTCGGGCAGGAATTTTCAAAAGGTCTAAGCAGAATGGCAAGAACCATAAGAGACAGGATGGGCCATCAGGATCGTGAAAAACTGACCCCGCATGATCTGGTGAATTCCAGAACACTCTCAAGTGTGATCAATACGTTTTTTGGTTCCAGTCAGCTTTCACAATTCATGGAACAGACAAATCCACTTGCTGAGCTTACCCATAAAAGGAGAACTAGTGCCCTGGGTCAGGGAGGTCTTACCAGGGAAAGAGCCGGGTTTGATGTGAGAGATGTTCATCACACTCATTATGGTCGTATGTGTCCTGTTGAAACACCGGAAGGGCCGAATATCGGACTGATTACTACGTTGGCCGTATTCGCGACAATTAACAGATTCGGTTTCCTTGAAACACCCTATCGTCGAGTGATCAATGGTAAAATAACGGATGAGGTCGTATATCTGTCCGCTGACAGAGAAGACAGAACTACAATTGCTGAAGCGGATGCACCCGTTGATTCCGAGGGCAATCTTACAGGAAATCTGGTTCGATCAAGAAGAGCGGGAACTTTCCCGATGGTCACCCCCGAGGAAATTGAGTTCATTGATGTCAGTCCAAGACAGCTGGTTGGAATATCAGCTGCCCTGATTCCCTTCCTTGAACATGATGATGCGAACAGAGCTCTGATGGGGTCGAACATGCAGCGTCAGGCTGTACCTCTTCTGCATCCACTGGCTCCTATTGTTGGAACGGGTATGGAGACAAGGGCGGCCCTTGACTCCGGGGTACTAACTACCGCACGGAGGAGTGGAACGGTAGAAGAAGTTGATGCAACGCACATCGTTATCAAAGCGGACTGTGAAGTATACGATTTCAATCGATTTGATTCATATCAACTCAGGAAATTTGCCAGAACAAACCAGGATACCTGTTTCAATCAGAGACCGCTTGTCAGTGTTGGCGATAAAATAATAAAAGGTGATGTCCTGGCTGATGGTATGGCTACTGATAACGGAAAGCTCGCGCTGGGAGTCAATACAACAGTTGCATTTATGTCCTGGAACGGATACAATTTTGAAGATGCGATCGTTGTAAGCGAACGTCTTGTCAGGAATGATGTTTTCACTTCAATTCATGTAGTTGAGCTGGAAACCCAGTTCAGGGAAACAAAACTTGGTCCCGAAGAACTGACAAGGGGACTTCCAAGCGTTGACAATCCATTCGAAATCAGGAATCTGGATGAAGACGGAATTATCAAAATCGGCTCCAGAGTGAGAGAAAGAGATATCCTCGTTGGGAAGATAACCCCAAAGGGGGAACAGGACCTGTCTCCATCTGAAAGATTGATCAGAGCAATCTTTGGTCAGAAGGCCGGCGATGTGAAAGATGCTTCGCTTCGAGCTCCTACAGGGATGGATGGCGTTGTAATTGACATCAAGGTTTTCTCAAGGACAGATAGAACTGAGAGAACCCGCAGGGAGGTCGATGAGAAGCGCGACAGACTTCGTGAGAAATATACTGAAGATGAAAAAAGACTCACCGAAGAACGCGATAGACTTCTCAGAACGATCCTGCTTGGTCAGAAGGCGGTAAGTCTTGTTGACAAGCTTACCGGAGAGGTGATGGTTCCATCAGGAAGGAAACTCACAGCTGCGTTCCTTAAAAAGGCGAATTATGCCGATATCGACTGGAGCCAGCAGCTAGTAGAAGATCTGAAGGTTGACGATGAAACTCGACAGATCCTGAGGAATGCTGACAGTGAGCAGAGAAGGCTTGAAAGCGGACTCGAAACGGAAGAAGAGAAACTTCTTCGTGGAGATGACCTTCCGCCGGGAGTCATAAAGACAATTAAAGTATATCTCGCAAAACGACGCAAACTCCAGGTTGGTGACAAAATGGCTGGAAGGCATGGTAACAAGGGTGTTGTCAGCATAATCGTTCCCCAGGAAGATATGCCCTATCTGCCGGATGGAACTCCGGTAGATATCTGTCTTAATCCGCTTGGAGTTCCAAGCAGAATGAATATCGGGCAGATAATGGAGACAAACATCGGATGGGCAGCCAAAAAAATGGGGTATGACGTAAATACACCTGTTTTTGATTCCGCTAAGAACTCAGAAATAGAAGACGCACTTGAAGAAGCAGGTTTTAACAGAGACGGTAAAACAGTACTGTACGACGGCAGAACAGGCGAACCATTTGATCAGCGTGTGACCGTGGGCTGCATGTATATGCTGAAGCTCGCTCATCAGGTTGAGGACAAGCTGCATGCAAGAGCAACCGGTCCATATGCCATGGTGACACAGCAACCCCTTGGAGGAAAGGCTCAGAATGGTGGCCAGAGACTCGGGGAAATGGAAGTCTGGGCGCTTGAGGCGTACGGCGCAGCATACTGTCTGAAGGAGATGCTTACAATAAAATCAGATGATGTTGATGGCAGGGCTCGAGCTTACAGCGCGATTGTGAACGGGGAGAATATTCCACAATCTCTTACTCCTGAATCGTTCAATGTTCTACAGAATGAAATGAGAAGCCTGGCTCTTGACGTTGAACTGCTTCCTGAAATTGAGGAGGAGTAGACATGCTGGAGAACATATCCCGACGTGACGCAAGGGTTCTGCTCTCGGACTTCGGGGGCATGAAAATCAGTCTTGCTTCTCCTGAGACTATCAGAAAATGGTCACATGGCGAAGTTACTCAAGCGGAAACCATTAATTACAGGAGTTATAAACCGGAACCCGAAGGACTCTTCTGCGAGAGAATATTCGGACCTGTCCGAGACTGGGAATGCAGCTGTGGAAAGTACAAAAGAATCCGAAACAAGGGAATAGTCTGCGATAGATGCGGTGTTGAGGTCACTCATTCAAGAGTTCGAAGAGAACGGATGGGGCATATCGATCTTGCGGTCCCAGTAGTACATATCTGGTTCTTCAAATCCCGTAAAGTTTCAAAACTGCTCAATGTGACAAATCTGAAGCTTGAACGTGTTATTTACTACGAATCTTACATCGTTATCAAATCTGACCATCCTGACCTCAAATTGGGAACGATACTTACAGACGATGAATACAGAAAAGCGAAAGAAGAGTACGGGGATGTCTTTAAAGTAGGCATGGGAGCCGAAGCTATCAGGATTATGCTTGCTGATCTTGATCTGGAGGAAATGGCTACAGATCTTCGAACGAGCATCGCAAACGAGACAACCTTCTCGCGCAGGAAAAAGAACATAAAAAGGCTGAAAGAAGTTGAATCCTTCAGGCTGTCACAGGATGACAATAAGCCGGAATGGATGATTCTCAAGATACTGCCTGTCCTTCCACCTGATTTAAGGCCGCTGGTTCCTCTCGATGGAGGAAGATTTGCTTCAAGTGATCTCAACGATCTCTACCGAAGAGTAATAAACAGAAATAACAGGCTGAAGCGACTTCTCGACCTTCAGGCTCCGGATGTAATACTGCGGAATGAGAAGAGGATGCTGCAGGAAGCGGTTGACGCCGTTCTTGATAACAGCTCACGGCGTAAACCGGTCAAAGGCGCGGGGATGCGGCCGCTGAGATCTCTTTCCGATCTTTTAAAGGGTAAGCGTGGAAGGTTCCGTCAGAATCTTCTCGGTAAACGAGTGGATTATTCGGGTCGAAGCGTGATCGTTGTCGGACCTGATCTTAAAATGGATCAGTGCGGTCTGCCCAAGACAATGGCTCTGGAGCTGTTTAAACCATTTGTAGTAGCAAGAATCAGTGAACTTCTCGATGAAAGCGTCAAAAAAGCCACAAAGAGATGGGAAGAGGCTGATGATATCGTTTGGCCTGTTCTTGAAGAAGTAATAGAGAACCATCCAGTACTGCTGAACCGTGCTCCAACTCTTCACAGGCTTGGTATTCAGGCATTTCAACCTGTACTTGTTGAAGGCAAGGCAATTCAGCTTCACCCTCTTGCCTGCACCGCGTTCAATGCTGATTTCGACGGTGATCAAATGGCGGTTCATGTCCCTCTGTCAGCCGAAGCACAGGTTGAATCCAGAATTCTCATGCTTGGCAGCAGAAATATCCTCAGACCCGCCAGTGGTGAGCCGGTGACAACACCGAGTCACGATATGGTTATTGGCTGCTATTATCTGACGAAACCACTGCCAGGTGCACTGGGAGAGGGTATGATCTTTACGTCAGTTGATGAAGTAAGAGGAGCGTACGATGCTAAAAAAGCTGATCTCCATGCGAAGATCAAGATCAGAGGGATCAACGAAATCACGGAAATCAACGGGAAGAACGAATCTATAACTCCTCCTTTCTGGAAAGACTACACCACTGTTGGTCAGGTCATCTTCAATGAGATAGTACCGGATGATCTTGGATATATCATGTCCAATGCGCGAATTACTCATGAAAAAGCTTTCGGCAAGAAAGGTTTAACTCAGCTGGTAGGCCGATGTTTCAACGAGCTTGGATCTGTGACAACGGCGGTATTCCTTGATAACCTCAAGGAACAGGGATTTCATTACGCTACGGTTTCAGGTCTTACCGTTGGGATGTGCGATATGCTTATCCCGTCCAAGAAAGAAGATATAGTTAAGAAAGCTGCACATGAGGTTGAGGAAATAGAGAAGAGTTCCAGACGCGGAGAACTAACGGAAGCTGAGCGATACAACAGAGTTATCGACAACTGGGCCAAGGCTACTGAAGATGTTAAAAACGCAATGATGGAAGAACTCAGACATGATAATCACGGTTTCAACCCTGTATACATGATGGCCAATTCCGGCGCTCGAGGCAGTGTTGACCAGATGAAACAGCTTTCAGGCATGAGAGGTTTGATGGCGAAACCCAGAAAAAAACTTACAGGAGAGCTGGGAGAAACAATTGAAACTCCGATAATTTCTTCATTGAAGGAAGGTCTTTCAGTTATCGAGTATTCGATCTCTACACACGGATCAAGAAAGGGACTTGCCGATACTGCTCTTAAGACTGCTGATGCAGGATACCTGACCAGGAGGCTTGTTGATGTCTGTCAGGATGTAATTACAACCACAGAGGATTGCGGAACAATTCGGGGAAGGACCATTACCGCCTTGAAGGAAGGGGAAGAGGTCATTGAACCTCTTCGAGACAGAATCCTGGGACGGATTGCTGCTGAGACAATTTATCAACCTGGAACTGATGATGCTGTATGTCAGGCGGGTCAGGAAATTTCATCTGAACTTGCTGAGGAAATAGATAAACTGGGAGTTGAGTCTGTCAGAATAAGAAGCGTTCTAGCCTGCGAAGCACCCAGGGGTTTATGTGCGAAATGCTACGGCTGGGACCTTTCCAGAAACAGAATGGTTACAATCGGTGAGGCCGTAGGAGTGATTGCCGCGCAGAGCATTGGAGAACCGGGAACACAGCTTACTCTCCGTACATTCCATACAGGTGGTGTTGCCGGAAGAGAAACCAGAGCGTCTGAAGTAATCGCAAGACACTCAGGTGTAATCAGCTATAGGAATCCATGTATCGTGATGAGTACCGATGAAACCGACAAAAAAACGATGGTCAGTACCCGCAATACTCAGCTGGATATTCTTGACAGTGCTGGAGAAGTGCAGTCCACCTACGATATTGTTGTCGGCTCAATGATGAATGTTGAAGACGGTCAGAAGATTGAAAAGGATGATGTCATCTGCAAAAGTGATCCGTTCATAATTCCCATTGTCGCTGAACAAGTTGGTAGTATTCACTATGTCGATATAGAGGAAGACACTACTCTTAAGGAAGAAATCGACAGTGAGCAGAGAAAACAGATGGTCATTGTGGAGGACAGAAGCAAAACCCTTCATCCACACATTTTCATACTTCCTGAGCAGATGGTTGTTCTCAGCGGCCGTCCAAGGCGTCGGGATGAAGAACTCTTCCTGCTTGGAGAACTTGTCAAGGAGATGAAAGAGGGCTCCGGACGTATTATCTACACTTATCATGAAGTGAGTTCGTACCGTACCGAAACCCTTTTAGAGGCATTTGTCGACCGAATGAAAGATCAGAAAATTCCGATCATTTCAGTTGATTGCAGAAAGGTTGGCACGGGGAGGTATGCTGCATTTACCATTGCTGCGGGGGAGATTGAGAATGTCCTGGGAAAGAAAGCCGGGAAGGAAATCATCGCCCTGAAAAAAGCTGGTTCCGAGCTTGAGGCTACGACGAAAAGGAAAAACGATCAGCTTGAAGAGAAATTTGCTGAAGCGCTTGCAGATCTCAGTCAGAAAGAACCGTTCATAATAATAATCCAATCGCTGGACAGAGGTCATCAGGGCTCCAGGCAACTGGTTAAATGCATTCAGGATATAATTACTGATAGCAACATGATGGTGATTTCCGACTTTACTACCAGAGGAACCAGAAGTCACGTCTCTCAAGGGGGTCGAACGAAGAACGATAAAGATCCGGTGGAGCAGTTTATCGGTGATGAAGTAAAAGGCAAATATCCGATTCCCAGCGGGGCGCACCTTCGGGTTCATGATGGAAGCCTTATAAAGCTTGGTGTTCATATCGCCAGGATTGAGCGAAAGCTCGGGCAGCAGCGTGATATCACAGGAGGACTTCCAAGAGTGGATGAGCTCTTCGAAGCACGGATACCAAAAGAGGCCGCAAGCATCGCTGAGATCGATGGTGTAGTTTCTCTTAGTCCTATCAAGGCCGGGATCAGAACCGTAACAATCAGGGCTGATCAGGGCCAGGAATCCTCTGTGAAGATACAGGCTTCTGTACATATCAGAGTGCACGAAGGAGACAGAGTTAAGGCTGGAGACCGTCTTACTGAAGGACCCCTGTCACCTCATGACATATTGAGAATCATGGGAACAGAAGCAGCGGAAAGATATCTCCTGAATGAGATTCAGGAAGTATACCGTCTGCAGGGTGTGAAGATCAACGACAAACATATCAGTATTATTGTAAGGCAGATGCTGTCCAAAGCCAGGATTGATGATCCGGGTGACACAACGTTCCTTGAGGGAGCACAGATTGACAGGCTGATTCTGCAGAGGGAGAACAGGAAAATGATGGTAGCGGGAGCAAAACCGGCAACATCTGCTGTTCTTCTGCTTGGAATTACAAAGGCCTCCCTTGCAACAGACAGTTTCCTTTCGGCAGCTTCCTTCCAGGAGACAAACAGTGTTCTTGCAGATGCCGCTACCGCAGGAAAGATAGACTACCTTCGCGGACTGAAAGAGAATGTAATTGTAGGACATTTGATTCCTGCGGGGACAGGTATGAAGAAGTATTGTAATGTCAGACTTACTCTTCCTGACGGTGATATCCTGCCAGAACCGGCAATGACTTCCGATATTGAAGAGCGTGACATTGACGAAACCGATTTTGATATATAGAGTTAAACCCCTTGCGCCATCATTAGCGCATACTTAAATAGCTTTCTGAAAGGAGCTGCAGTGCCCACAATTAATCAGCTTGTGCGAAAAGGGCGCAGGAAAAAGGTGTCCAAGACCAAGGCACCTGCATTAACCGGATGTCCCCAGAAAAGGGGTATCTGTACCAGGGTATACACTTCAACACCGAAGAAACCGAATTCTGCTCTGCGGAAGGTTGCCAGAGTACGTTTACGAAACGGTTTTGAAGTAACTGCCTACATACCTGGTATCGATCACAATCTTAACGAACACTCTGTAGTGCTTATCAGAGGCGGCAGAGTCAAAGATCTTCCCGGAGTAAGATACCATATTATCCGGGGTGTTGAAGATACTTCAGGTGTTGAAGGAAGAATGCAGGGTCGCTCCAAGTACGGCACGAGGAAATCAAGGTAAAACGCGTTCTGCACCATTGCGTGCAGGCGAGGAGGACTAAATGGCAAGACGTTCACGGCCAAAAAAGCGGGAAGCTGTTCCTGACAGGAAATACGGCAATCTGCTTATGGCAAAATTTATCAACAAGCTTATGCAAAAAGGAAAGAAATCAATAGCGGAAAGAATTTTCTATGATGCCATGGATATCATTACCGAGAAAACAGGACAGGATGCTGTTACTGTATTCAACAGAGCCATGGGGAATGTTCGCCCCCAGCTCAAGGTGAAATCCCGACGGGTTGGCGGATCAACATACCAGATTCCGATGGAAGTCAAGCCTCAGGAAAGAGACTCGCTTGCAATGCGCTGGATTATCCAGTACGCAGAAACCAGAAGCGGCAAAGGTCTGTCAGAGAAACTTGCAGTGGAAATTATGAATGCTGCCAAAGGTGAGAATGCCGGCAGCGTGAAGAAAAAAGAAGATACTCACAGAATGGCGGAGGCCAACAAGGCGTTTGCTCACTATCGCTGGTAGGCACATACTTTCGAATTCCTCCAGCGACAGATTGCTTCCGACTTGATTTAACTGGAGGATAAATGCTCTCATGAGCAAATCCCTTTCTGACAAAATCCGGAATATCGGCATCATGGCGCACATTGATGCCGGCAAGACAACTGCCACCGAACGGATATTGTACTATTCAGGAATAGTACACCGTCTTGGTGATGTCGATCATGGAACCGCGGCAATGGACTGGATGCCCCAGGAGAAGGAGAGAGGCATCACGATTCAATCCGCAGCAACCACCTTCGTGTGGAAATCTCATCAGATTAATCTGATTGACACTCCCGGTCATGTGGATTTCACAGCCGAGGTTGAGAGAAGCCTGAGGGTTCTGGACGGAGCAGTTGCGATATTCTGTGCTGTCGGCGGCGTTGAACCTCAATCAGAAACCGTCTGGCATCAGGCTGACAGGTATAACGTTCCCCGGATTGCTTTCATTAACAAAATGGATAGACAGGGAGCGGATTTTTCAAGAGTACTTGAGATGATTCGTGACATGCTTGGCGCAAAACCGGTACCGGTATTTCTGCCCATAGGCAGCGGGACAGGGTTCTCCGGAATAATCGACATCATCGAAGGCCATGCGGTTTATTTTGATGAAACATCACAGGGTGCCAGGTTCAGTATTGAAGAAATTCCGGTTGAGTACAGGACTCAATTCAGCCATTTGCGAGATACTCTCTGGGAAACAGCAGCAATGCTTGATGAGACTGCCATGGAGAAATACTTCAACGGTGATCTGAGTTCCGGGAATGTCAGAAAGCTTCTCCGAATCGGCACAATTTCCGGACAACTCGTTCCGGTCCTCTGTGGTGCTGCACTGAAGAATATTGGTATTCAGCAACTCATGAATGCAATCGTCGACTGGCTTCCATCTCCATCAGAATTGCCTTCGGTGAAAGGACTTTTAAGAGATGGGTCAAAAACGGAGATTGAACGCCGACTCGATGCACAATTCATAGCTCTGGTCTTCAAGGTTCAGAATGATCCTCATCTTGGAAAACTCGCATTTATGAGGGTCTATTCCGGAATGATTAAAGATGGTGCTCATGTATTGAATAACAGAACCGGAAAGAAGGAGAGACTTACCAGACTCGTTAGAATGCATGCCAACAAGAGAAATCATCTTGACAGTGTTCAGGCCGGTGACATAGCGGCTGCAGGATTGAAAGATGTCGTAACAGGAGATACGCTTACGCTTCAAACCAATCCTGTTGTTCTTGAAGCTATCGTTTTTCCTGAACCGGTAATGCAGATGGCAATTGAACCCATGAGTACCTCAGATGAGAAAAAGCTCAATGACGCCCTATCCTCGCTTGCAAATGAGGATCCAAGCTTCAGAGTAGGTATTGATGAAGAATCAGGACAGACACTGATCAAGGGAATGGGTGAGCTTCATCTGGAAGTGATCGCTGACAGAATCCACCGTGAATACGGAGTTTCGGTGAGAACAGGGAAACCTCAGGTTTCATACAGAGAGAGCATTTCAAAGATAGCAACCCGTTCCGGTGAATTCAGGAGATCTATTCAGGGCAGGGGACATTTCGGTCATGCTTTACTCAGAGTATCACCTGCAGAATCCGGTATTGAGTTCATTAATACACTGGATAATAATGAACTTCCTGAGCATTTCGCGAATGCTGTTGAAAGAGGTGTGATGGGGTCGATTGGTGCAGGACCACTTGCGGGTTTCGCCCTGGATGGTATTAAAGTTGAACTTCTGGATGCTGAACTCCATGCAACGGACTCCACTGAAACAGGATACTCCTATGCAGGAGCAATGGCCTTTCGGGAGTGTCTGAAAAAGGGTAAACCTGTTCTAAGGGAACCGGTTATGAAACTTGATATCATCTGTCCGTCCAGCTATATCGGAGAAGTAATCGGTGATGTCAATTCCCGGCGGGGTAGTATTATCAGCATGGAGCCCAGAGGTGAAGTACAGTCAATTAACGCAAGGGTTCCCCTTGCGGAACTTTTTGGTTATAGTAGCGCTCTACGTTCACTAACGCAGGGCCGTGCTGGTTTTTCAATGCAATTCTATGATTATGCACTGATTGCAGAGAACATCACACGAGAACTACTTGAGCAGATGGGTGTTTCCAGCCTGAACATGGGCTGATAATAATAGTGACAGGAGAATGTATTGAAAGCTAACCGGTTGAGGATCAAGCTCAGAGCATATGATCACAGGCTTCTTGACCGCTCAGCGGCAGCTATAGTTCGGGGAGTTTTGAAAACAGGAGCCACTGTTTCAGGTCCGATTCCTCTTCCTACGAAGAGGACTGTTATTACGGTTCTGAGAGGCCCTCACGTGAACAAGAAATCGCGTGAGCAGTTCGAGATGAAGATCCACTCAAGGCTGATAGAAATAAAGGATCCAAATGAAGAAACCGCAGCTGCGCTTCGCTCACAGGATGTGCCCGCAGGTGTGGATGTAGAAATGAACGAAGTATAAAAACCAGTTCGTATTCTAACTGATCCGGTTTTCCGGATTAAGAGATCTGCCGCAGCACCGGACAATGGCGGTTGTCTGGTGAGCGGATTTGACAGAAACGCTTGTCCCTCCGCCTTTCAAGGGGACTTCAGCGATGGGAAGTGATTTATGAGCGGAATAATGGCTCGTAAGATAGGGATGACTCGCATTTTTGAAGATGACGGCAGAACAATCCCTGTTACTGTGCTTGAGGCTCAGCCGAATCCTGTTACACAGGTTAAAACGCTGGAGACTGACGGCTATGAGGCATTGCAGATTGGATACAGAGCACAGAAACAGAAAAGGCTGAACAAACCCCTTCTTGGCCATCTTGGCAAAAGCAACGCTCCGCCTGTTTCAAGACTTTGCGAGGTTCCTGTTCCGGACAGTGATGTCAAAGCCGGTGATTTTCTCACCGTTTCCATGTTTCTTCCTGGAGAAAAAGTGGACGTTATAGGAATTACAAAAGGAAAAGGTTTCCAGGGAGTTGTCAAGCGCCATGGTTTCAAATCCGGAGATGCTACACACGGAGCTAAGTCGCAGAGAGTCCCGGGTTCTATCGGTCAGTGCGCCACACCGGGAAGAGTCTGGAAAAACAAGAAAATGCCAGGGAGAGATGGCGGTACAAGAGTAACTGTACGTAATCTGGAAGTTGTTAAAATAGATAAAGACCGTAACCTGCTGATTCTCAAAGGCGCGGTCCCCGGATCCAAGAACAGTTACCTGCTCATCCGGAAGAGACGTTCGGGAGGTGACAGATAACCATGGCTGATGCAAGAGTATACACCATGAATGGCGAGGAGATCGACAAGGTCGATCTTCCTGATGAACTCTTCGGAATGAATGTTTCCACTCACATACTCTGGGAAGTTGTAAGAGCGGAATCATTGAATTCCCGTCAGGGAACGGTCGCCTGTCTGGGCAGGAGTGATGTTAAGTCTTCAGGTCATAAAGTATGGCGGCAGAAAGGTACTGGAAATGCCCGAGCCGGCACCAGAGCAAATCCAATCTGGCGCGGAGGTGGCGTGACATTCGGACCATCACCCAGAAAATGGAAGATCAGATTAAACCGGAAAGTTAGAAAAAAAGCTCTTGCCGGTATTCTGAGCGAGAGACTGTCTGAAGGTAATCTCAGAGTAATAAGAGATCTGGAGTCAAGCGGAAAAACCCGTGAAGTTGCGGAGATGCTTATTAACCATGAATGTTCAGGAAAGCGTACAGTGATTCTGGTTAGAGATAACGATGAAGGTGTATTCAGGGCTTCTCGGAATATTCCTAAACTCGCCACCAGACCTGCGCGAAGTGTTTCCATTCATGACCTTGTCAATTCAGAAGTAGTTATCCTTTCTGAAGAAGCAGTTGATCTGCTGAAGGAAAGGCTGACATAATGGACGCAAGACAGATAATAGTAAGACCGATCGTGACCGAGAAGAGCACTGTTATCAGGGATATTTCCAACCAGTACTCGTTTCGAGTGATTCCCCGGGCTTCGAAAAGGCAGATCACTGCAGCGATCGAGGAGTTGTTCGATGTCCACGTTACGAAAATCCGTACCATGAAGATGCAGGGCAAAATGAAACGACTGGGTAGAAACGTCGGTCGGAAAGCTTCATGGAAAAAGGCCATAGTAACCCTCGCAGAAGGCGATACCATCGACTTCTTTGAAGGGGTGTAAGCTATGAGTATGAAAAGATGGAAGCCGAACACTCCAGGAACGCGATTCAAGGTTTCCCCCGGTTTTGATGAGATCACCACAGATCATGGCGAGAAGACTCTTATGGAACCTCTTAAGAGTAAAGCAGGAAGGAACAACCGGGGAAGAATCACAGCAAGACACAGAGGCGGCGGTCACAAGAAACAATACAGGAGAATGGATTTCAAAAGAAACAAATTCGGTATTCCCGGAAGAATTGCGTCAGTGGAATATGATCCTAACAGATCAGCGAGAATTGCACTGGTTGTCTATTCAGACGGAGAGAAGAGATACATTCTCGCTCCGGAAGGTCTTTCAGTCGGACAGACTGTTCTATCCGGTCCGGATGCTCCACCGGAGAACGGGAATCATCTACCACTCTTCAGAATTCCACTGGGTTCAACAATTCACAATGTTGAACTCAAACCCGGTAAAGGTGGTCAGCTTGCACGATCAGCGGGAGTTTCCATTCAGCTGATGGCTCGAGAAGGCAGATATGCTACTCTTAAAATGCCTTCAAGAGAAACCCGAATGGTCCCTGTAAACTGTATGGCAACCATTGGAACTGTTGGAAACTCCGAACATTTCCTGGTCGTACCGGGAAAAGCTGGAAGCAGCCGCTGGAAGGGTCGCAGACCCCATGTCAGAGGAGTCGCGATGAACCCTGTTGATCATCCCATGGGCGGAGGAGAGGGTAAATCAAGTGGAGGCAGACACCCATGCTCACCATGGGGACAGCTTTCAAAGGGTTTGAGAACAAGGAAGAAAAAAGCGTCTGACAGTTTGATAACCAGACGCAGACCCACTGGAAAAAGGAGGAAGTAGGCTATGGCCCGTTCATTGAAGAAGGGTCCCTATATCCAAGAGAAACTGGCTGACAAAGTCAGTAAGATGGAGTCTTCTGGGGAGAAGAAGATAATCAGAACCTGGTCCCGCAGATCCACTATCCCTCCTGAATTTGTGGGACATACATTTGCTGTTCATAATGGTCGGAAGTTTATACCTGTCTACGTTGTGGAAAACATGGTCGGTCATAAACTTGGCGAGTTCGCTCCTACGCGGACATTCCGCGGGCACCGCGAATCCAAATCAGCAAAACAGGCGAAGTCCAAAGGATAGGCGGAGGCGGATATGGAAGCAATTGCAAAAGCAAGATTTGTCAAGGTTCCACCACGGAAAGCAAGGTATATTGCAGATCTCATCCGTGGCAAAACGGTTAACCAGGCTCTGGCAGTTTTGTTGACCGTTCCGAGGAACTCTTCCAGAATCATAGAGAAGATACTGGACTCCGCTGTGGCTAACGCCATTCATAAGTCAGAAGGAGAGAGACTTGATGTGGATGAACTTGTTGTTACCAACGTGATTGTGAACGAAGGTCCCACAATCATGCGATGGAGGCCTCGTGCCAGGGGAAGAGCAACAAAGATTCGTCACAGGACAAGTCATATAACAGTCACTGTTGTCAACGATGATAAGACAACCGAACAGGGACGAGAGGAGTAGTATGGGTCAGAAATCCAACCCTGTCGGCCTTCGTCTCGGTATCAGCCGCGGCTGGGACTCTACCTGGTTCGCCAGGGGGAGAAAGTATGCGGAGTACCTGAAAGAGGATACCGATATTCGAAGATACCTTGGCTCAAGACTTGAGAAGGCCAGAGTATCGAGAATAGAGATATTCCGGAAGCCACAGGAAGTAGAAGTCGTTATCTGGACCGCAAGGCCAGGTCAGGTAATTGGCAGTAAAGGTAGCAATATTGACAGAATTACCAATGAGTTAAAAGTACTTGTAGGTAACAAAACCGTAAGGACCAAAGTTCAGGAGATCAGGAAAGACAGATGTGACGCAACTCTTGTTGCTGATAAGATCGCTCGTCAGCTTGAGGGAAGAGTATCTGTCAAAAGAGCTATGAGGATGGCTATCAGAGATGCCATGACAGATGGAGCTTTAGGCATAAAGGTTTCCTGCGCCGGCAGGCTTGGTGGTGCTGAAATGTCGCGGAGGAATACTTATCACGAAGGCAGAGTTCCTCTGCATACATTTAGAGCGGATATCGATTTCTCCAGAGATATTGCCCGTACGACTTACGGAATAATTGGTGTAAAAGTCTGGATTTATCATGGTGAAATTCATGAGCCTCCAATATCCGGGTCAGTGATTGGCAGGTGATTACCAATGTTGATGCCAAAGAGAACAAAATATCGAAAGCAGCACCGCGGACGGATGAGAGGTAAGACCAAGGGTGGCGGAGTCGTATCCTTTGGTGAGTACGGACTCCAGGCTCTTGATCCCGGATGGATCACAAGCGCTCAGATTGAGTCAGCTCGAGTTGCTCTCACAAGACACGTGAAACGAGGCGGAAAAGTCTGGATCAGGGTCTTTCCTGATAAACCGGTAACTTCCACTCCGGCCGAGACAAGAATGGGAAAAGGGAAAGGTGCAGTGGATCATTGGGTTGCTGTTGTAAAACCTGGAAGAGTGATGTTTGAGCTGGAAGGAGTGCCACTGGAATTGGCAAAATCAGCTATGAGGCTTGCAGGTCATAAATTACCAATTAAAACAAGATTCATTATCCGGGACAGGGAGGAGCTGTAGATGAAAACTCACGAGCTTCGATCGATGAGCCGGGAAGAACTTGAAGAACATGTCCGGGAACTGAGACAGGAACTGTTCAACCTGAGATTTCGGAGTACAACTCAACAACTGGATAATCCCCTTCGAATGCGGGTAGCTCGGAAAGATCTTGCCAGAACTCTCACATTGATAAGAGAGCTTGATCTGGGTCTTGAACGCAGTACCGGGGAAGGACTGTAAAGATGGCAGAAACCAGGGTTAAAAACAGAAGAGTTCTAAAAGGAGCAGTGGTTTCCAGTGCCATGGATAAAACTGTGGTTGTTGAGGTTGTATCCCTCAAAGCACACCGGGTCTACAAGAAGCGCTACCGCACCACAACAAAGTATTTCGTCCACGATAAAGAGAACCAGTGTAATAAGGGTGACATCGTCACCATAGCGGAGACACGACCTGTCTCGAAGAATAAACGCTGGCGCATTCTTGATATCGTGGAACGGGCACGATAGGAGGAAGCGGCGATGATTCAGCAGGAATCCAGACTGAAGGTTGCGGACAATTCCGGCGCCCGAACGGTACTTTGCATCAAAGTTCTTGGCGGAAGTAAACGCAGATACGCTACAATTGGAGATGTGATTGTAGTAACCGTAAAAGATGCTATTCCAGATGGCACTGTAAAGGCAAGTGAAGTCCGGCGAGCAGTAATTGTCCGGGTGAAGAAGGAACTTAATCGATCCGATGGAACATCTGTCCGGTTCGGTGACAACGCGGCTGTTATCCTTGATGACGCTTACCAGCCGGTAGGTACCAGAATCTTCGGGCCTGTGGGCCGTGAACTGCGAGAGCACTTCATGAAAATAGTTTCGCTTGCTCCGGAGGTGATCTGATGCACATTAAAAAGGGTGACAAAGTGCTTGTTATTTCCGGTGCGGATAGCGGAAAGAACGGGAAAGTGCTTAAAGTATTTCATGCAAAGAACAGGGCGATTGTAGAAGGATTGAATTTAATAAAGAGGCACACCAGACCATCCTCCCGTAATCAACAGGGAGGAATCATTGAGAAGGAAGCGCCTATTCACGTAACGAATCTCAGGGTGATCTGTCCTGGTTGTGGTAAAGCCGGGGGAATCAGACGTATCCGGGATGATGAGGGACGTCTTATGCGGAACTGTAAACTCTGCAATGAGACTCTATCCACCGGTTAGGGGGTGACTTATGAGAACGCTTCCCAGACTAGAGAAACTATACCGGGATGAGCTGAAGGATAAAATGATGAAACATTTCGAGTATGAAAACGTTAATCGGATTCCCCGCGTTTCGAAGATTGTTCTTAACATGGGTCTTGGAAAAGAAGCCATGGATAACGCGAACAACCTGAAAAACGCCACTGAGCAGCTTGCCACAATTACCGGTCAGATGCCGGTGGTTTCAAAAGCGAAAAAATCAATTGCAGGATTTCGCCTTCGGGAAGGAACTCCTATAGGAGTTTTCATTACTCTCAGGAAAGATAGAATGTGGGAGTTTCTTGATCGCTTGATAACCTTTTCTATTCCACAGGTAAGGGATTTCAGAGGATTGTCTCCACGCGGATTTGACGGTCGCGGCAATTACAATTTCGGTATCGAAGAACAGGCGATATTCCCTGAGATAAACGTAGACAGTATCGACAAATTCAGGGGAATGAACATTACAATAGTAACAACCGCTCCGACGGATGAGGAAGGTCTTGAACTTTTGAAGTATCTTGGCATGCCCTTCATCCGTACCGGGCGATAATAGGGGGTGGTGAGAAATTGGCTAGAAAAGCTCTCATAGAAAAACAGAAGAGAACCCCCAAATTCAAGGTAAGGAAATACAACAGGTGCTGCCTTTGCGGACGCCCCAGGGGATTCCTGAGAAAGTACGGAATATGTCGAATCTGTTTCCGGGATATGGTTAACAGAGGCCTGCTTCCGGGCGTACGAAAAGCCAGCTGGTAGGGAGGCAAAAAAAAATGTCAATGACAGATCCAATAGCCGATATGCTTACCCGGATCAGAAATGCTTCCAGGGCTGAACATAAAATGGTTGATATTCCTGCATCCAATTTGAAGATCTCTATAGCAAGAACATTGTATAACGGGGGATTCATCAGGGGGTTCAGGAAAATCGAGGATAGTAAGCAACATATGCTGAGAGTTTACCTTGCTTACAGGAACGATCAACCTCTGATCGTTGGGATAAAACGGATATCCAAACCTGGTTGCAGGGTATACAAGAGTTCAAAGGATATTCAGAAGGTAATGGGTGGCCGTGGTATGGCTGTTCTAACAACACCGAATGGAATCCTTACGGACTCAGAAGCACGAAGACAGCGCGTGGGCGGCGAAGTTCTGCTCCATGTCTGGTAGCGGAAAGGGGAATATGATATGTCAAGAATAGGCAGATTACCCATTCCTTTGCCTGACAAGGTAACGCTATCTGAGAAGAAAAAATTTCTTACGGTTAAAGGCCCCAGAGGAGAAACAACTCTTCAGATTCCTCCGGGAATCAAAGTGAAAACCGAAGATGGCCTGGTGATCGTCTCGACAAAAGACGATTCAAAAGAGCTAAAGATGTATCATGGTACAACCAGAGCTCATCTGGCGAATAGTATTCAGGGTGTCTCAACCGGACATAAAAAAATACTCATCGTTCAGGGCAAAGGATTCCAGGCTGAAATCAAGGGTCGCGTACTGGAAATGCAACTTGGGTTTTCGCATAAAGTTCTTTTTGAAATACCTGTTGGTCTGGAACTGGAGATAAAACCGGGGCAGAACTCATTCACGCTTACTGTAAGCGGGAATGACAAACAGCTGGTTGGCGCGTTCAGCTCAGAACTCTACAAAGTTAAATCGGTTGAGCCTTACAACCTTATCGGTTTTCGCTATTCAGATCAGCATGTCAAGCGCAAAGCTGCCAAGACGATAACTTAAGACAGGAGGAGACCGGAATGGCAAAATTGAACAGGAAGCAGCGTCTCCGCCGTCGGCATGTTCATATCAGAAAGAGAGTGAACGGTGACGCTGGAAAACCGAGGCTTCTGGTTAGAAGATCGCTCAGACATATAGAGGCGAGTCTTATTGATGATGTCGCAGGAAAAACAATACTTACGGTAACGAGCAAATCCGGGAGTTTTTCCACAGTGAAAAAGGAAAGTAAGACCGAGAAAGCCTCGAGACTTGGCAAACTCATTGCAGAAAAAGCGAAGGAAAATGGTATTAAGGAAGTGGTCTTTGATCGCGGAGGTCATCATTATCACGGAAGAGTCAAGGCGCTAGCGGATAAAGCCCGCGAAGCCGGGCTCAGGTTTTAGAAGAGGTGGTCCATCAGGTGAGTAATGGTAGAAAGGACAAGTCGTCCCGACCGGACAGGAAACGAAAAATATCAAAACTGGAAGAAGCCGGTCTTATAGACAGACTTATAGCGATCAACAGAGTTGCTAAGGTGACAAAAGGCGGGAGAAACTTTGGTTTCAATGCCGTTGTCGCTGTCGGTGATGCCAAAGGAAAAGTTGGTGTCGGGCTTGGAAAAGCAACCGAGCTTCCAGAAGCTATCAGGAAGGCTCAGGATACTGCCAGAAAAAGTATGATAAGTATTCCGCTGATTGATAGCAGAACTATCCCTCACAGGATACTGGGCAGGAGCGGTGCAGGAAGTGTGATGTTGCGTCCTGCCAGTCCTGGTACCGGTGTTATTGCCGGTGCTACTGTGAGAGCCATAATGGAATGTGCCGGAATAAAGGATGTGCTCACGAAATCTCAGGGTTCGAATAATCCTCACAATGTTGTCCAGGCAACAATGGAGGGATTAAGAGACCTTGTACTTATCGACAGGGTCAGCGGATATCGGCAGGCGGCGATCGCCAGAAGGAGTACCGATGACTGACAGAAAACTAAGAATTACTCAGGTGAAAAGCGCAATCGGTCGTTTGGAAGTTCAGAAACGTACACTTGAAGCTCTCGGAATAAAACGATTGCAACGTCCCGTCATGCACAAGGACAGCCCGCAGATTCGTGGAATGATCAACAGAGTTTCACATCTGCTGAAGGTCGAGGAGGTTGACGAATGAGACGCTTACAGCATCTGAGACCCGCCAGAGGTGCGGTGAAGCAAACATCCAGGCTAGGTCGCGGTCGCGGAACAGGTACTGGCGGAACCAGCGGCAAGGGAAACAAGGGGCAGAAAGCCAGAGGGAGTATTCAGCCCTGGTTCGAAGGTGGACAGATGCCCATACAAAGGCGAATGAGCCACAAGGGGTTCAACAATGCGCGGTTCGCCAGGAATTATCAAGTTATCAATGTCAGTCGTCTGAGCAGATTCAGTGCTGATAGCGTTGTAACACCTGACGATATGAAGAAAGCGGGATTGATCTCATCAAGGTTTCGCCCCGTTAAAATTCTTGGAAAGGGAGAGCTGGATAAGGTTCTTACAGTCTGCGCTCACTCTTTCAGTTCGAAAGCGTTGGAGATTATCAAATCCGCTGGTGGTACGGTGGAGGTACTTGAATAATGCGTGGTTTTGAAAACATCCTGAAAATACCGGAATTGAGAAAGAAGATATTCTATACATTCATTCTCCTGGCTGTGTACAGGGTGGGAGGGCATATCCCTGTTCCGGGGATTGATGGTGCTGCACTGAATCAGGCTTTCAGCCAGGGTGGCGGACTGATGGGGATGTACGATCTTTTCGTGGGGGGTGCTCTCAGACGCGCGTCTGTGTTTGCGCTTGGAATAATGCCGTACATATCTGCATCAATCATTATCCAGCTTCTTACATCGGTATTTCCCTATTTTGAGAGGCTGAAAAAAGAAGGTGAAGCCGGACGTCAGAAGATGACGGAAATCACCAGATATGCTACAGTCGTACTTGCGTTTATCCAGGGACTGGGAATCTCGCAGTATTTGATCGGTCTGAACAGCCAGGGGATGATGATAGTACCGCATCCCGGTCTGGGGTTCACGGTACAGACCGTTGTTACATTAATTACGGGAACGATATTCGTCATGTGGCTGGGTGAGCGGATTACCGAACGTGGAATTGGAAACGGAATCAGCCTTATTATCTTTGCCGGTATTGTTGGACGGCTTCCCGGAGCGATTGTCTCGATATACCAGGATGTGTTCGTGCTGGAGCAGACCGGATTCATTACCGCGATTTTCCTTGGTGTATTCATGTTCGCGGTGGTTGCATTTGTTGTTCTCATGACGGAAGCCCAGAGAAGAATTCCGGTTACATACGCTAAACAGGTAAGAGGACGAAAAGTCTATGGCGGCCAGAGCACACATATACCGCTCAGACTCAATACAGCTGGAGTTATCCCGGTTATCTTCGCACAGGCATTCATGATGTTTCCCAGCAGTATAGCCATGTTCTTCCCCAATTCCGGGGTCGATACATGGGTCAACGCACATCTGGCGCCAGGAAGTGCCGTATATATAATAATATATACTCTATTGATTATCCTGTTCGCGTATGTGTACACAGCCATTACATTCAATCCGCAGGATCTGGCTGAGAACATGAAGAAGTATGGCGGGTTCATTCCAGGGCGCAAGCCAGGAAAAAGTACCGCTAAATACATAGAAAAAGTCCTTGTGAGAGTTACACTGCCCGGATCGATATTCCTGGCTGCGATAGCTGTCATGCCAATGCTCATGAGCAGACATGCAAATGTTAATTTCATGTTCGGCGGAACAAGCCTGCTCATCGTTGTCGGAGTTGCTCTGGAAACGCTGCGGCAGATTGAAACACACCTTCTCATGCGGCACTACGATGGATTTCTCAGCAAAGGCAAGATAAGAGGACGAAGGTAATAATGAGGATCGTCTTCTTCGGGCCACCGGGATCTGGAAAGGGAACGCAGGCTGATAGAATGTCGAAACATTTCGATCTGCATCACCTCTCAACAGGTCTTTTGCTCCGTGAGGAGATAAATAGCAATTCCGAACTGGGGAAGCGTATTCAGAAGGTAGTAGAATCAGGCCATCTGGTAGATGATGATATTGTGAACGAGGAAGTTTTCAGCAAAGTGAAGAAATATGACCGATTCCTGCTGGACGGATATCCAAGAAATCTGATTCAGGCAGAGGGTCTTGATGATTACCTTGAAGAAGAGAGCAAACCTCTTTCAGGCGCAGTATTTATCACTATCCCTGATGTGGAAGTGATGAAGAGACTTTCCGGGAGGCTGACATGTTCCAAATGCGGTTTTACCGGAAAGCAGACACTGTCCCACTCTGGAGACGAATGCATCAGATGCGGAGCTCCACTTGTTGAGCGAAATGATGACAGAACCGAAGTAATCGAGCAGCGGCTTGTCCACTACCATGATCTTACAGAGCATCTGGAGAAGTATTACCATGATCGCCTGTTGGTTATTGATGGTATGGGAACTGTCGACCAGATAGCTTTGAGGTTGGAAGAGGCTCTGTCTATATGGGAATAATAGCCGGTCGAGATATCAGAATGATGGAAGAAAGCGGCAGAATCGTCAGGAAAGCTCTTGATGAAATGAAAGCTGTAATTGAGATCGGAGTGAGTACTTTCGAAATTGAATCCCTGGGGAGGAAAGTAATAGAAGCTGAAGGAGCTATTCCTTCTTTCCTGGGATACAATGGATACCCTTCATGTGTCTGTGTATCCATAAACGATGAGGTGGTTCACGGAATACCTTCCAAAACCAGGATAGTAAAGGATGGCGACCTTGTCAGTATTGACGCAGGAGCATTCAAGAACGGTTTCCACGGAGACGCAGCAGATACTGTTGTTGTAGGACTGCCTGATCCTCGGGCATTGCTTCTTGTAAGAACTGTTTACGAAGCCCGCGATATGGGCATCGAAGCCGCAAGATCAGGAAACACAATTGGGGATATTGGTTCAACTATTCAGAAGTATGTAGAAGATAAAGGTTTCAGTGTGGTCAGATCCCTCGTGGGGCACGGAATAGGCAGAAAACTTCATGAGCCGCCCCAGGTTCCCAATTTCGGAAGAGCGGGCAGAGGAATGAAACTTACTGATGGACTTGCACTTGCAATTGAACCGATGATCAATATCGGTGGATACAGAGTAAGGACGCTTCTCGATAACTGGACGGTCGTTACAGCTGACGGAAGCCTGTCAGCGCATGCGGAACATACAATAATCGTTTCAGCGGGAAGCCCGTTAATATTGACGGCATGATGATAATTACCAATAATATACGTTCCGCGGAAAGCGGGCGGAAGGGAAGGAAATGGCAAAGAAACAGGGCGTAGTAGCTGACGGAACCGTTGTTGAAACATTGCCAAACAGTCAGTGTCGCGTTGAACTGGACAGTCCAGAGGGTCATATTGCCCTGTGCCACGTTTCCGGGAAGATGAGAATGCACTACATAAGAATACTTGTAGGTGACAGGGTGACGATTGAATTATCTCCATACGATCTGAACCGTGGCCGAATTATTTACAGGTATAAGTGAGGATCAAAAAATGAAAGTACGCAGTTCAGTCAAAAAAATATGTGGGTACTGCCGAATAGTACGAAGGCGTGGAACGGTCTTTGTGATCTGCTCTCGGGATCAGAAGCATAAGCAGCGGCAGGGATAATAGAATCCAGGTAATTACGGAGGTAACCAGTGGCAAGAATCTCAGGAGTTGATCTTCCTCGCAACAAGCATATTCTTTATGCACTGCCATACATTTTTGGAATCGGTCTGACTTCATCAAAGGAAATACTTGAGAAGACGGGTATTGCTTTTAACGTGAAAACAGACGATTTGACAGAAAATGAAGTAGCAACGCTCAGAAAGGTCATAGATGCCGATTATAAGGTCGAAGGCGCCCTTAGAGCGGAAGTAAACATGAATCGAAAGAGGCTGATGGACATACGATGCTATCGTGGAATAAGACATCGCAGGGGACTCCCTGTCCGCGGCCAGAGAACTCATACAAATGCCCGCACCCGAAAGGGGCCAAAATTCGGGCACGGTAGAATTCGTTAGGAGGCTGGCGTGCCAAAAGGAACCAAGGCAAAAAGTAAAAAGAAGATTGTTAAAAAGAAAAAGGCTGTCAGGGTTACGGACGTTCATGGTGTTGCACACATAAAGTCATCGTTCAACAATACCCTGATAACAATCACTGATCGAAATGGAAACGTTATTACATGGGCAAGCGGTGGAACAACAGGAGTAAAAGGCACAAGAAAAGGAACAGCATTTGCTTCAGGGCAAGCTGCGGTACAGGCTTCCGAAAAAGCAATTGAAGCAGGAATCAAGAAAGTGGAGATCTGGGTTCGTGGCCCGGGGTCCGGACGGGAATCAGCCGTCAGGGCACTTCAATCCACCAATCTCGAAGTTACTGCAATCAAGGATCAAACCAGGATACCGCATAACGGGTGTCGTCCCTCGAAGCGTCATCGACGCAGATAAGCAGATAATCACGGCCTTTATAGGGCCTGTAAACACCCGGTGATAGATTCCCCGGGAGGAGGATCAGATGGAATTCAAGAGTCTTTATCTTCCTGATATGATCAGGTGGGAAAAAGAGTCACTGACCGATACTTTCGGCAGACTCGAGATTACACCCCTGGAACGCGGTTTCGGTCGTACTCTTGGTATAGCTCTGAGGCGGGTACTACTGTCTTCGCTTGAAGGATCAGCACCGGTTGCGGTGAGAATAGATGGTGTTGAGCATGAGTTCTCGACAATTCCCGGCATTCTGCAGGATATTCCTGAAATCGTACTTAACATCAAATCTCTCGTAATCAGGCTTGAGGGTGAAGAATCGGGTTCGCTGAAACTGAAAGCAGGAAAAAAGGGCAAGTATACAGGTGATGATCTCAAGGGAGACAGCCACCTTGAAATTGTGAACAAGGATCAGGAGATAGTCCAGCTTAACAAGAACTGCAAATTCTCCATGGAGATAATTGTCGAACGCGGAAGGGGATTCATTCCTGCAGATGAATGGAATATCCATGGAAAGGACGAGAACGCAGGCATCATTTATCTGGATTCCTGGTTCTGCCCCGTTAAGAGAGTAAATTTTGAAGTTCAGAGCGCCAGAGTGGGTGACAGGACTGATTATGATCACCTTATCATGGATGTAAAAACTGATGGAAGCATTTCTCCTGAAGACGCCATTGATACCGCTTGCGAAATACTTGTCCACCATCTTCAGATGATTCCCGGGGGGCTTGAACCAGTGGAGAGCCCTGTTGCGATAGTTGAGGAAAAGGACAGCAGAGAAGAGACTCTTGCAACTTTGATCGAAGATACCGGAATACCCACAAGGATTGGCAATGTACTTAAATCCGAAGGAATTAAAACAGTCAGCGACCTGATAGAAAAGTCAAGCAAGGAAATACTTGGTATTGGCGGTTTTGGACCATCATCACTTGAGAAGGTGAATGATGTTCTCAAGAAGATTGGTTTTTCAATAAACGACTGAAATACAGTCATCGGGAGAGCGAGATATGCGACACAGAAAAAAGATACCCAAGCTGGGCCGAAAGCCCGAGGCAAGAAAAAGGCTTCTCCGAAATCTTGTAACCTCACTGATAATTGAGGAGCGGATAAAAACCAGCATGGGAAAGGCAAAAGCGGCGCGGAGTGCGGTTGAAAAAATTATTACAAAGGGCAGAAACGATTCCGTCCACTCAAGAAGACAGGTTGCCGCATCTGTGTATGGCAGTAAGGCTGTTCAGAAGGTTTTCAATGTTCTGGGCCCAAGGTATGCCGATCGTAATGGCGGATACACACGCCTGCTCAAGCTTGGACCAAGACATGGTGATGCAGCAGAGATTTGCATTCTGGAATTCGTCGATTCGCCGGGTTCCGTTTCTACTCCCGTCAAGGAAAAGAAGAAGTAAGACGGTATCACTGTGAGAAAAATAGCCGTTCTGACAAGCGGGGGTGATTCTCCCGGGATGAACGCATGCATCAGGGCCACGGTAAGAAGAACTCTTAATCGTGGCCTTTCTGTAATTGGCGTCAGAAAAGGTTTTGAAGGACTCATTGATGGGGATTTAATAGAACTTGAATCTCAGGATGTCAGTAATATCATTCAGCGCGGTGGAACCATTCTCCATTCCTCGCGGAGCGAGAGATTTCTAAACCCGGAAGGAAGATCTGCTGCCGCATCCAATCTCAGGGATTACAGTATCGATGGATTGGTCGTGATAGGCGGGGATGGCAGTTTCAGAGGGGCGGACAGGTTATCGTTCGAGCATGGAATTACCGTAGTCGGTATTCCTGCAACCATAGATAATGATATCTGGGGTACTGATCTTACAATAGGATTCTGTACGGCTGTCAACACAGCTCTTGAGGCTATCGACAAAGTCCGGGATACAGCTGCAGCCCATGACAGACTGTTCATTGTGGAAGTAATGGGAAGATCAGCCGGGTTCATAGCCCTGGAGGTTGGAGTAGGGGCAGGAGCTGAAGCTGTCCTGATCCCTGAGACACCCACCGACCTTGATGCGATAGTCAGGAAAGTCAGAAACAGAATATCCATGGGACGAACCTCCAACATACTTGTTGTCGCTGAAGGCGATGAGGCTGGAAACGCTTTTGAAATAGCCGCAAAAATAGAGAAGATGTCCGGTTTGAAAAGCAGAGTGACCGTTCTTGGTCATGTTCAACGGGGTGGGTCACCAGCTTCGATAGATCGTATACTGGCATCCAAACTTGGCTGGGCAGCTGTTGACGCACTTGTTGACGGAGCAGGATCATGCATGGTCGGTGAAATCAATGGAGAAATAGTCATAAATCAGCTGTCTGATGCATGGACAAAAAAGAAAGAACTCGACCCCCTGCTGCTCGAACTTTCAGAAATCCTCTAACATTTGGGGTCGGGCCTAACATCTAAACATTTTTCGTCATCACAGTTCTTTTCTTCTGTCACGTGCAAGGCATTCAAATGATCTGTCCCATGTTTTTTCAGCTTCGGGAGAGAACATACATCCGGTGAATTCCCCCAATCGTCTGTGGTAGGCAATACATTCACGGCATTTGCCGTGTCTGGGGCAACCGGGGTATGTACAGGCGCATTTTTCCGTCTTACATTCATCCATTGATATGCTTATGCTCCCTTCTGTCTAAACTGTATAATAACTGATTGAAGGAACATCATGAATTAAATACTGCCTGTCACTATTTATTGGAAATGGAATAAAATGATAAAAAGTGTGATATTCGATCTTGATGGGACACTTCTTGATACGCTTGATGACATTCACAACGTAGTGAACAGAGTTCTTCAGTTGAACGGTCTTCCATCAAGAACTGTCCTGGAAGTGAAAGACGCTGTTGGCAGGGGAGTGACAGAGCTTGTGCGAAGGCTTTTTCCCTCAGGAGAGCTTTCCAGCCAGAAGGTGGAGAAGGTTGCCTCCGACATCAGAGAAACCTTTCTTGAGCATGGAACAGTGCTGACAAAACCATACAGTGGTGTCGAGAAGATGCTTGATACTCTTGCCAATAGAGGAATCCCCCTGGCTGTTCTCACAAACAAACCTCAGGCATCAGCGGATAAGGCGGTTGCCGTATATTTACCGGATGTTCCTTTTATGACTGTTCAGGGAGATGTGCCGGGCTTCCCCACGAAACCTGAAGCGGAAATAGCTATGAAAGTCGTCCGGAAGCTCGGAACGCTTCCGGAAGAAACTCTTATGGTGGGAGACAGCGATGTGGATGTGGATACGGCAAAAAACGGGGGTTTGATCGCTGTCGGCGTATCCTGGGGATTCAGATCTGTCGAGTTGCTGCTTGAGCATGGAGCGGATGTGATCGTAAATGATCCAATGGAAGTGTGTGAGTTAGTATTCCGGTCCAACAACAACGCGAATTGAAGCGGGAAGAGATTTCAGAATTACAACAGCGTTATCCGGGATGACACCTTGCGATTCACCGTCCAGTTCGACCACAAGCTTCCCTTGAGCTACAAGTTTGAATTCATTTCCGCTCCATGAAGAAACCGAAGGATTGTCCAGAAGAGTTCCCCTGTAGATCATGGGCATACTGCGAATCAGATTTACTCTGGAGATTGGTCTGACAACCGCGGTATCAAGTTTTCCATCATCGGGAACTGAAGAAGGTGACAACATCATCCCTCCGCCGACGAAAGGACATACACCCACTGTGATGCTCAGATATTTCCCCGTAAACACATTCCGTTCATCCATTGTGAGTGTTCCCTCCCAGGAGGGCATTTCAATCAGAGAAGATACAAGGGCCGCAAGATATCCCAGTCTGCCAATAGACATTTTCCGTTTGATCCGAATTGATTTTTCGAGAACATGCGCGTCAAGACCGATTCCTGCAGAGTTGATAAATACGTGATCAACTGGCGACATTGGATTTGATTCTATAGAGCATAAGCCGGTATCCAATACAGCGGTCTTACCACTTTCGATACCCATGACTGTTTTCTCGATTGAGTCAGTTCTCAGTGTTTTTACCCAGTCGTTTCCATTGCCTGCCGGAAACACCGCGAGCGGAAGAGAACTTGAACTTATTATAAGACCGGATGCCGCATAACTCGCCGTTCCATCTCCGCCTAGAACCGCCACACCTGACCAGTGGTCCGGCTGTGCTTTTGATGCCAGTTCCACAACATGATCAGCGCTTTCTGTAAAGACGACTCTGTTAGTGATGGAAATATCTGAAAGAAGCCTGGAAATTCTTTCAGCAAGAGAAAATGAAACGCCTTTGCCGGCTTTCGGGTTGGCCAGAATCAGCCATGACCTGTTCCCGGAAGCCGGCTGAGGCTTGATAATGCTAGAAGCCGATATAGGATCCGACCTTTACGAATGGACCTGAGAAATCAAGCTCGTATCCGTCAGATTCTTCATCATCCAGTTTAACATTGTTCAATCTGTAGCCTGCTTCAAGTCCGAACATCATCGGAATACAACCCAGAGTGACGCTTGATTCCTGATCAAGTCTGACCGAGGTTACGAGCCCGAAGGCGCTTCCGCTTCCTTTCGTCGAGGTGTTCGGCGAATCAAGTGATCGGCTTGCCCATGTGTATACAGGACCGGCTCCAGCCGAGAAGGAAAAACTCTTCCCCCTGCTTATCATGCAGTATGCTTCAACCTCAATTGATATAGCCTCGTCATTAAGGTCAATAACATCGTCCGTTGTACAGAACAGAAACCCAATTCCACCTGTAATAATACCAAGTAACAGGTAACCCAGCGGATTGTAATCCTCCTCGTAGGCGCCGTGAAGCCTGGAGACGCCAATACTTCCACGAATCCTGAATCGCTCACTGATATCTCCGAGGAGTTCAATCGAGCCTCCCCATGCAACGCTGCCAAGTTCGAAATCGAGCCCGGCTTCGGTATTCATATCGGCGAAATCCTTCTCGTTCTGCATTGAAGGGAAGGAGGCCATGAAGCAGGGTCCAAGCCTGAATCCCGGAGAAAAGGTGTTGTTTTCTTCGTAATCCGGTTGTCCGGAAAGGCAAAGCAGTATCATTAAGAAAGTCATTTGTGCACCTCGTACATCTTTGTTTCAATTACGTTGCCGTCAAGTTTTATCCTGATATAGTAAAGCCCGTCCGGTACTCTTGAACCGTCCCCATCATTGAGATCCCATGATAGCGAATAATCTCCTGATGTCTGTGATTCAGCTGAAACCAACGTTCTTACGATATTCATATAACAGTTCAATACAATAACATCTACAATACCATCTGCAGGAAGGTTATATGTGAATGTGAATTCATCTGTTACTTCGTCGAATGGGTAAGTGCTGTCAGCGCAGCCAGCAAACATTGTCAGAAAAACAGCCAGGATAGCAAAATCCGCTCTTTTCACGATATTTCCTCCAGTTTTGATTCAATTTTAACGTTATTGTACTATATTACATAAGTAAGGTAGGTGGTAAACAATGCAATCCTGTTCTGACTGGATAATGGATAATTTCAGGGATACTGTGAATCCGGATACGGACGGTTTGAATAAAGCCGGCGAAAAACCTCCGGATTCCGTTTATACTCGCATGAAGGACGTGAATTCTCTTATTATTCATCACTCCGCGACCCCCACCGGCTGTTCAATGGTATTCAGGGCATTCCACAGAGCTATAAATGGATGGATAGATATAGGGTATCATTTCGTAATAGGGAACGGCAGCCTGTCAGAAGATGGCGAGGTGGAAGAAGGAAGGCCTCAGTGGGCGGTTGGCGCTCATGCCAGGGAACATAACGAGGATACAATTGGAATCTGTCTTGTAGGTGATTTCAATGATACCTATCCAACTGAAGATCAGATGAAATCCCTGGGGATGCTTCTGAAAAGACTGCTTTCTGAGTATGATCTTTCTTCATCCAGTATCATTCTGCACCGGGACCTGTCCGGATGCAAAACCGTGTGCCCCGGAAAAAACCTTACAAGAGAGTTGATAATCAAGTCTATTTCTTAATAGTAACTACTTCCAGGACTTGTCACTTTCCATACTGTTTTGTATATCTGCGTCCTCTGGAAAGGATACACGAAATGATTACAGTGCTGACAATGATGCATTTTATAATTTGTATACTGCTTGTGGCAGTTGTGCTGCTTCAGAAATCCAAGGGCGATGGTCTTTCCGGCGCGTTTGGCGGCGGAGGCGCTCTAACGGCATCTTTCGGTAACCGTGGCGCTGCTACTATGCTATCCAAGGCTACATCAATACTTGCTGTGCTGTTCATGGTTACTTCATTTTTACTTGCGATATTCTAGCACGCAGACAGATACAGAACCGGGGTGGTGGAATTGGCAGACACGCTAGGTTAAGGACCTAGTGGGCAATTGCCTGTACGGGTTCAAGTCCCGTCCCCGGTACCAGTAAAGAAGAAGGGGGTATCTGCCCCCTTCTCTCCAGTTTGGCCTTTGACTAGACATTCGTCGATTTCATTCCATTAATAATT
>CBDVBK010000016.1:0-54430 GCA_965372215.1 uncultured bacterium
ATACTGTCGACGGTGGGGAGAACTGCGAACCTGCCGTTGTGACGCTGCTGAATGACATTTTGTAAAATTAATCTGAAAAAGTTTAAATAGCGGTGACATGCAATATTCACATGTCACCGCTTTCAGTGTAATTTGATCCGTTCAGGTCAGCGTGTTCCGCTGGTGCCGGTGGTTCCCCTGCCTTCGCTGCTTTCTGATCCAGATCTTGTTCCGCTATCTCTCGAAGAGGATGATCCTGAAGTTCCAAGATGATTAACCGTATATCTGAGACTGGCAACTTCAGAACTGAGATTGCTGAGTTCGGTTCTCAGTGAATCGTTTTCCAGAATGAGGCTGTCAAGGGAAAGAACAACTTCATTCAGTGATTCATCAATAACTGTCATGCTGTCCGTAAGCAGGTTCATTGAATCCTCGAGACCTTCAACATCGGAAATGGTGATAGTCTTTTCCTCAGGAGGTTCTATATCACCGGATACATCTCTATCCTGCTCTGAATGTTCCGTAGTCGTGAAAATGTCACCGGTTTCAAGGATATTAACTCTTCCATCAAGGTCTTCAATGTCGTCAATCACCTGATTAAAATCGTCTGTAAGCTCAGAATCATCGTAACTTGCGGAAGTTTCCAGAACATCGACTCTCTCTTCAAGCTCTCCTACTCCGGGCATATTGCATGCAAGCAGGAGAAGCGCACCGATTAAAACTATGATCTTCATTCAGAATCAGCCCCTTCCTCTGATTCGCCGAAAACTTCGGCTGTATATGTGTATATCTGAACATCTTCCTGACGAAAACAGTCCGGTGACAGCCCCGCCTTGAGACATGTGTGTGAAAGGAAAGTTTCTCTATCCCATCCCTGCTCGACTGCAACCTGTGGAAGCAGAGTTCCGCTTCGAAATCCGGATTTGATATAGATGCCGTGGATTCCGGGAACCACATCTTCCGCGCTGGTCAGGATCATCGGGCTTAAAAGGGATATTTCAAGATCAATTCCATCCACTTCCTCGGGTTTGACCTTCGGAAACCTTGGATCATTAACTGCAGCTGAAGCTGCCATGTCAATCACGGTCTGCCCCAGAGAACCCGTTCCCGTAAAATGGCCTATACAACCCCTGAGTAAGCCATCTTTCCTTAGAGTAACAAAAGCGCCGCCTTCCCTTTCAAAAACATCCCCGGATGGTACATCCGGAAGCGGTTTCCCGGATGCTGCGGCTTCAACAGACCTTCTTGCCAGATCCAGTATTCCCTTTCTGCAGGCAGAATCAGTTATTTCCGAACCTCCCTTGCGGTGTAACCGGCAAAATACCCTACAACAGAGCTTCTGTCCCCGCTCGCGGTTGCTGATGTATCCCACATGATCTCACCGAATTCTTTGGAACCGTTCAGCACAGAGTAGTGCATCAGCGTAAGCATTGGGCCACCTCCGCATGCCTCGTTTCCGCTTGAAAGAACAGCATTCAGATTATCCGGATTTCCACTGGTAAAAGCATCGATCACCTTTCGATCCATTTGCTCAGCCTCTTCAAAGGGATGGTAATGCGAAAGATCGCTTGAAGCGACAATCAGAATATTCTCCCTTTTCTTAAGAACTCTTTGGAGATTCTCAGCCAGAGTTCTGGAATAGCCCTCGAACACTGAACCCTGAAGGATAACAACGATGGATGCGTCAGGCCACTTTGTCTGAATGAAGGGAACCTGAACTTCTGCGGAATGTTCTCTTCTGTGAGCGGCAGGCTGGAAGGAAAGACCGGAATCCAGCAGATCGGTCGATATTTCGCTGTCAACCACCGCGAGACCAAGTGGTGTCAGGTAACCCTCTCCGCTGTATACCGACGCGCCATGAATCGGATAACTATGCGTTGGCGCCAGAATGATAACTGTACTCACGATAGCTGGAGCAGTGGCAAATGCGGCTCCTGCCACTGCACCGGAGTAGACATATCCGGCATGAGGGCTCACAAGACCGGTTATTGAGCTGTCTGGTTCTCTCCTTTTCGATGACATGAAACCGGTAATCATCGAACTCAGATGTTTTCTGTCTGACGGGTAGAACATGCCTGCTACCACGGGATTCCGTATCATTTCTCTTCTCTTTCGCTCATCATATCCCCCATCGAGTAAAGCCCTGGAGGTTTTCCATAAATGAAATCCGCCGCTTTCAGTGCTCCAACGGCAAACGTTCTCCTCCCGGTAGCTGAATGAGAGAGAAGAAGCTTCTCTCCGTCTCCCAGCAGATATAGCTGATGATCTCCGACTATATCACCGCCTCTGACGGAATGAATGCCTGTTTCATCCGGGCTTCTTGGTCCTGCAGACCCGGATCTGCCATGCATGATCTTATTTCCTCCGCTATTCTTCTCCCATATCTCATAAAGGGATAAAGCAGTGCCGCTTGGGCTGTCAATCTTCCCTCTGTGGTGAAATTCCACAATTTCCAGGTCGAAATCATCAGAAAGCATGGAGGCTGCGGTTTGCAGAAGTCTGCCAAGAACGTATATGCCCATGCTCATATTGGATGCGAAGAAAACAGGTCTCTCCGAAGACCACTTTCGAAGCAGTTCCATTTCGGTATTTCCCAGCCCGGTTGTTCCTGATACAAGCCCCGCAGAAGTACCGTGAAGCAGTTTATCAAGGTCTCTCCAGGCGGACGGAAGAGAGAAATCGATGACTGTATCGACTTCAGGAGGAAGCGGAATATCAACAGAAGCCCCCGGAGGGGTTCTGTCATAGCGCGCTATTACGGATTTGCCTGCCTCTTCCCTGACAAGCTGTCCCATTCTCCCTTCACTGCCGAATACACAGATATTCATCAGATCAGATCAGCCTGTTCCAGTATTTTTCTCAGTTCCGGAACATATTCTTCTTTCATGGAGACCAGCGGCAGCCGGAGTTCGTCCTGAATCCTGCCCATCAAAGCGAGTGATTTCTTCACAGGCATTGGATTTGTCTCAAGAAACATCGCTTTTATCACGGGATACAGTCTTGACTGAATTTTCCTTGCTTCCTGCAGATTCCCTGAAGCCGTATGAGAAATAAGTTCAGACATAGCTGCAGGCGCAATATTGGATACTACGGAAATAACTCCGGCAGCTCCAAGAGCTACCTGAGCCATCGCTATGGGATCATCACCGCTCAGCACGGTTATATCGCACAGATTCAGAATCGCGGTTACCCTCTCAGCAGAACCTGCTGCATCTTTAACCGCAACAATCCGTGGATGTTCCGCAAGTCGGGCTATTGTAGAAGGCAGCATATCCGTTCCTGTTCTTCCAGGCACGTTGTAAAGTATTACAGGACAGTCAACAGCATCCGCAACCAGGGTATAGTGTTCTATCTGCCCCTCGGGAGTCGGCTTGTTGTAATATGGAGTAATAAGCAGAACAGCATCCACACCAAGATCTGCGGTTTCAAGCGAAAGTTTTACCGAAGATTCCGTATCATTCGTGCCTGATCCGGCAATAACCGGGACGCGACCTTCCGCAGCCTCCAGAACGGTCCGTACCACCTGATGATGTTCTTCATTACTGAGAGTTGCAGCTTCACCTGTACAGCCGCACGCAAGCAATCCGTCTATCCCCTGGTCGATCTGCCAGTTAACAAGATCGCTCAGGGAGACTGAGTCAATTGCGCCGTTTCTGAACGGCGTTACAAGTGCTGTAATCGCTCCGCTGAACATAGGCCTAGTCACCGAGCTGCTTTAAGAACGGCTTAAGAAGCTCTATAGGTAGCGGGAATATGGTAGTCGAGTTGTTCTCCACAGCGATCTCTGACAGAGTCTGCAGATATCGGAGATGAAGAGCCACCGGATGCGCACTGATGATATCCGCGGCATCAGCAAGCCTCTGGGCAGCCTGAAACTCCGCTTCTGCTCTTATGATCTTGGCTCTTCTGTCCCTTTCAGCTTCAGCCTGCTTGGCCATAACCCTCTGCATCTCCTCGGGGAGATCAACATGCTTGACTTCGACCGTACTGACCTTGATTCCCCATGGATCGGTCATTCTGTCGAGTATATCCTGCAGCTTGCTGTTGATCTCATCTCTCTGTGAAAGAAGCTGATCGAGGGTTGCCTCACCGAGAACGCTCCTGAGAGTAGTCTGAGCCATCTGACTTGTGGCGTAAATGTAGTTTTCGACTTCGAGAATAGACTTCTTGGGGTCGATAACCCTGAAGTAAACCACTGCGTTCACTCTCACAGAAACATTATCCTGAGTAATAACATCCTGTGGAGGAACATCCATAGCGATAACTCTCAGATCAACACGCCTGATACTATCTATCAGAGGCCAGACTATGATCAAACCAGGCCCTTTCAGTCCTATGACCTTACCAAGCCTGAAAATAACACCTCTCTGATATTCCTTGAGGACTTTCAGCGCTGAAACAAGAAAAAAGAAAAGTATAACAGCAATGACAATTAAGAATTCCATTAGAACTCCTTCCTTTTTTTATTCTTATTGAGTTTGAATACGTTTCACTTCAAGAATCATTGAATCCTCTTCGATCCCGACAATTTCTACAGTCATTCCTTTTTCAAGCCGCTCATCACCCGGCGGTTGCAAGCACCACCAGAGTTCACCCCTGATTTCTACAATCGGCCGATGCCTGAATCCAGACGCTTTCGTGATAATGCCGGTTTCGCCAATCATGGCTATCTCCCCTGTCACATTCGGTCTGCTCTGAGCCTTGAGGCCGAGGTATAGCTGTATCAGAGCAAGAACGACCAGAATGGCACCGGCAGTGATCAAGAGAGGGATAATCTCAAGAGTAATACCAAACAGATTTGGATTCATCATCATTACATCTTCCAATCCGAAGCGGTTTCAATACCCTTCAGCCTCAGATCCAGTTTTGTCGGGTTGGATGCTGCGGCAAGGGCGATCTCCTTGTCAATTTTTCCATCCACAATAAGCTGGTATAGCGCCATATCAAATGTCTGCATACCATATTGTGAATAACTTTTCTCTATTATCTCAGTCAGAAGGTATGTCTTGTCAGGGTGGATTATGCATTCAGTAACAGTGGAAGATCGGACAAGCACTTCTGCCGCAAGCACTCTCTCGTTTCTTTCATCTTCTTCATCATTATCTTTCTTCCTGCCAGGGAGAAGCCTCTGAGATATGATTCCGCTGATAAGCTGGCCAAGCTGAAGTCTTACCAGATGCTGCTGGTCGGAAGGAAATACATCGATAATACGGGATATCGTCTCCATCGTATCGGTTGTATGCAGTGTGCTTAAAACAAGGTGTCCGGTTTCCGCACCTGTCAGAGCGGTTGCTATTGTTTCAGGATCTCTCATCTCGCCGATCAGAATTACATCCGGATCCTGCCTGAAAACAGAACGGAGTCCGGAACTCCAGCTCTTTGTATCTATGCCTACTTCACGCTGGCATATTGTGGAGTTCATATCTTTGTGCAGAAATTCTATAGGATCCTCTATGGTTACGATATGAACCGAACGATTCTGATTGATATAATTTATCATGGCTGCTATCGATGTTGATTTGCCGCTGCCTGTCACGCCTGTAACAAGAACCAGACCGCGTGGTTCCATCGCAATCTTCTTGACTATTTCCGGAAGACCAAGCTCATCAATATCCGGGATCTCATACGGTATCCTCCGCATAACTATAGCTGGTGTTCCGCGCTGATTGTAGATATTCACCCTGAACCTGGCTTGCCCCGGAAGCGAATAGCCCAGATCGACCTCTTCACCACGGGCAAGACGTTCAGCCTGATACTCAGTTACAAGTTCATCAACAATTGTTTGAATATGTTCCGTCTTCATGGGGTTGAATTCAGCCACATGAACAATATTTCCAGCTTTTCTAATAATCGGTATGCTTCCGACTTTGAAATGAATATCGCTGACATCCTTCTCGAGTACCGCGTTCAGAAGCCTGTCAATCGCCTTTTCGTTCGGCATAAAGTTCATTCTCCTCAATGTATCTTTGTATGCTGTCAGGGACAAGATAGCGTGTATTCAATCCTCTGGCAAATCTGTCTCTGAGATCACTTGAAGATATGAACAGACCGGGAACCGGGAAGGTCTCAATCATTGATCTGATTCTGGAGTCAACAGATGATATTTCGTATCCCGGTCTTGTTCCCACAACCAGTTTCGCTCTTTCGGAGATACGTTCGGGATCCTTCCAGGTATGCAATTCCTCAAGACTGTCCATACCCATGATAAAGCATATATCCAGTCCTTCATCCGCAAGATTCTCCAGCAGATTTACAGTCCAGGATGGCTTATCATGAGGTTCAAGATCCGCGGCGGACAGTTCAGGGGAACCCTGAAGGGCAAGCTTTGTCATTTCGAAACGGTGATGAAATGGAGTTACTTCGAACCCGGGCTTATGCGGAGGGAATCTGGATGGAACGAAAAGAACATTTTCTAAATGAAACCTGTAATATGCCTCAAGAGCCAGAACCAGATGGCCGAAATGAGGAGGATCGAACGTCCCCCCCAGAAGCCCTGTCATCTTATAGTTCTTCCAGAATGCTCTGCAGTTCGATTAACTGCTCCTCATTCAGTTCGCACTCGTCAAGTGCCCTCTGATAAAATCTTCTTGCTGAATATTCATTTCCCCTTCTGGCGTACAAGCTGCCAATAGCCATTAGAATTTCAGCTTTGCATTCAGTATCACCATAATTATTCAAAGCTTCACGAAGATAGAGAAGAGATGCATCGTACTTATTCCTTCTGGCATAGAACTCCCCCACAAAGAGAGCTCTCGTAGAAAGAACATTGTTGATACTATCTCTGAGTACGGTTGCTTCCTCGGTCAGAGAAGATCCAGGGTATTTCTCGAAGAAAGAGATCAACTGAGTTCTGGCGTTCATGATGGGAGTCAGATCCTTTCTGTAGTCATGCCTCTGTAACCACCAGATACGAGCTGATTGAAATAAACAGTCATCAGCAAGTACACTCCGGGAATACTCAGACTGGACGCGGTTGAAGTAGAATAAAGCATCTGCCCAGTACCTCATTGCAGCCTCGGACATACCAAGCCTGTAAAGATACAGATCAGTTTTTGCCGCGCCAGGGTATGCGAACATCAGTTCCGTATACAATGCTGCAGCATCATTGAAATCCTCATCAAGGAATGCATCATCAGCAAGCTGCTCCAGCTGTTCGTGATCCAAACCTCTGGTATTGTAGGATTTCCCGCACGATGTTACAGCAAGCAGAATCAGCAATGCAAAGGCACAATATTTTATCATTCGAATATCCCGTTCATTCAATTCCATACATTAATGAATCTCTTCTTGCGGCTGCAAGGCCTGCAGCCAGTGAAGAAGATCCCGGTGAGACACTGCATGCTCTTCTGTACCATTGGAGCGCGCTCTCTAAACTGTTGTTTTCCTCTTCCATCAGACCCAGCATATAAGCCGCCTTTATCCTCTCTCCGGAGAAATTGGAATTCCAGACCTCCAGTAATTTTTCACGGGCGAGAATACCTCTGCCCGATCCGATGTCATCTTCCGCTGAATCAAGTAGAAGGTGTATTCTTCTCTGTCTTTCTTCCGGTTGTATCCCTCCGAGCCTGTCAAGTTCCGTCAATACATCGAGCTCTTCACTTATACGTGATGTATAAGGCAGCAGAGCCGCTCTGGCCTTCAGTATATTCTCTCTGAGATCTGTTCTGGAGCGTGATATTCTTTCAAGTTCGACAAGGTATATTTCAGCTGCGATTGATAGCAGACTGTCACTCGCAGGATGGCCTATAATGCTGTCAGGAATATCAGACAGCATTTCCAGATGATCACCGGCATAAACTCCGCGAAACAGCCATTCCTCTTCGAATCTTTCCTGGATATTGTAGTCCAGTGCATGTTCAAAACACTGAAATGCCTGAAGTGAATCCGCATTTCGGACCATCTCCCAGGCAAGCCTTCTCCAGAGTTCCCCGATCTCTCTCGGATCAATATCGCCGGGGTGCTCAGAGAGAATAAGAACTGCTTCCCTGGCTTTCTGTCTGTAAAGGGAGCTTCTCTCCGCCTGAGCCGCAAGAACGGCTGTTTCCGCAAATTCCAGCAGTAATCCGGGTTGGCTGTCTCCCCGTGTCACCAGTTCCTCAAAAAGCATCACGGACTGTACATACCGTCCTGACTGCCTGAGCAGCCTTGCTTCATCCAGACTGACACTACCGGGATGATCATCGCAGGCAGATGATACTGAAAGTAGAACAGCAGTTGAGAAGAGGGCTGTCATGGAACGGATCAGGGGAGCATATCGCAGGTTAAACCTGATTGTGTACCGTCCTGACATCATCAGGAATTTCCTGTAATTTCAAATAAAATCAATTTGCTTTTCTAATCTGCTCTGCTGGAATAGAAGAGGTAGACAAGGCTGGCAACCACACCGGAAACGATCAAAGGTTCCAGGATTGAAGAACCCGTATCTTCAGGCAGCTCTCTGGACAGCCATTCCCATTCCGAAGACCCGCTGAGAGTAGAGACATCAGACCATGATACCACGTCTTCTGCGATGCCATTCGTTCTGGCGGTTGTAACAACCTTCCCGTCTGAGTCGATCAGAGTTGCCGAAAGCTCGCATCGGGCAATCCTCTCAATACGTTTGTTTCCAATCAGCCATGGCCTGCTGATATCTCCGTATTCTACAACAATTTCCATCGGTCGAATTGTCAGACGATCGAAAGAGCGGGCTGATGAATCGGATACTGTGCTTATGATCGAGATACCGTTCTCGCAGAGCACTGAAGAAAGTGTCTGCTCTACGAACCATCCTCCCGCATGCTCACCAAGAACTTCAATCATAACGATCTGAACATTGTAGGATTCGAGTATGTCCGAAAGAGCTTCAGTTGATATCACAAGCGCATCTTCAGCCAGTTCCATGTTTGATGGTGTAAGAGCAAGCACAATTGTCAGCAGAATTGTATTCATTTCGGTTCCTTCATATTTTCAGTTGAACTACCTGCCAGAAGCAGGTTTTACCGGCTTCAGGCAAAAAGACTAATACAGACTCACAATAGAACTAAAGATAAAACCACAACAATCTCAACGCCACTCCCGGTTTTACTGTAATACTTCAACAAGCAGTTCCGATCCAAAGCATTCACTTACGCGGCATTTGATTATCTGTCCCGGTTCAACAGCCCGATCAAAGCTGCACACTCCATCCACGACAGGAGCATCCAGTCTTCCGTGTCCGAGTTTCGCTGTATCTGCAAGAACTTCTATTACTTTCCCTTCAATCCTTTCCGCCCAGGTCATATAAATCTGATCCGATACATCACCAATCCCCATCAACCTTGACTGTACTGTATCCGGCAACGGCAGATCTGCGGCAGTTTTTCTGGAATACTCCGCTGTACCCTCTTCAGGCCAGTATGGAAATGCCGAGATCGTTCTGAGACAATCATAATCAGAAAGAAAAGCAATCAGCCTGTCAAAATCATTATCCGTTTCCCCCGGATATCCTACAATCACAGTCGTTCTAACGGCAAGTTCCGTATCCGATTTATCGAAGTTCTCAAACATTGTCCTGAGATATTTTTCCGTATAAGGGCGGCCCATCCTTTCCAGAACAGTATCAGAAACATGCTGAATGGGCATATCAATATATGGCATGATGTTAGGGTACTTCTCGATAAGAACAGGAAATCCATCCGGATAATGCGCCGGGTGAATGTAATAGAGTCTGAACCATATATCCGGATAAGTTGAAGCCAGGTGGGAGACCAGTTCTGAAATGGAGCCTTTTCTGCTTTTCCAGCTACCGGTATCCTGACCGACAATTCCGATCTCCAGAGCACCCTGTTCCACCAGATATCCGGCATCACGAAGTATATCCTCAAAGCTCCTGTCCACACGTCTACCTCTGATAAGGGGAATTGTGCAATAGGAACAATTGTTTGAGCATCCCTCGGAAATTTTCAGATATCTGTGATAAATGCTTTCAACCGGAACCGGTCCGGAGAAATCGGCAACCGAGAGATACTTCATCAGCTCAGCTGTATCACCAGGGCCTGTGATCAGATCAAAATCCTCCAGTCCACCTGAGTCATCGTTCCGGTATCTGCCTGGCAGACACCCCGCAAGGATGAGTTTTCTGCCGGTTCTGCAGTTTTTCCACTCCACAGCCTCAGCTATCGCTTCCAGTGACTCCTCAACAGCAGGTTGAATGAACGCACATGTATTAAGGAGGACAAGATCCGCTTTTTCAGAGCCATCAACTATCTTCCAGCCTGCAGCTGAAAAACAACCGGCAAAGGAGTCGGAGTCAGCTTCGTTCTTCGGACATCCGAGAGTAAGCAGAAAAACAGAGAACAACCCTATATCCCCTCCGGATTGATAACTGTATAGCCATCAGGAACATCCATATTGAAAATACCTTCTGGAAAACTGCTTTCAATCTCGATATCCCACATGCGATATGATGTGCTGTTACCGTTCACATCGGTTGTTCCGAAAAGGAACGGCAGACTGTCAGATACTGTGAATCCAACTTCCATGCGGATGATACCCTCTCCGAAATCTCCCTCAAGAAGTACGATCAGACTGTCGTTGTTGTATTCAGCCGTTTCCGCAGCAGATGAATCAGCACATTTTTCAATCATGTGAAGAAAATTCCCGGGTTCCCGCCCCGGATAGATTATCACCTGCCTTATATCAGGTTCAATTGTAAAGAAACATGATCCATCGTATCCTGTTCCAGCACCCTGCGGATCGGTGTACTTCAGAAGAAACAGATCCGGTTGAGCAATGTACATTGTACCGGAAGATATTTCCTCCTCAAGAGTCAGTGCCCAGGTATCTGTCTGAGAAAAGAAACCGGTCAAGAAAATGGCATTTTGTATCTTCTCCAGTAATGGCTCCAGCGGAGAGACAGCGATAACTGAGGAAAACAGTGCGATATACAGCATACCTGCTCAGTCCTTTCGAAATCAGGGTTATCAGGGATTCAATCATATATCCTGTAAAAATGACGCATTAACAACCGCATCCGTTCCGATAACGATTACAACTCCCTGATGATGAGGCGCAATAGTCGAGATGATATCCCCTCCGGGTTGAACCGGTACTGAAGTATGTGATGAAAGCCAGGAGGATAATGAATTAGATACAATATCTGCCTGGAGAAGATAACCCTCCGGGTAAAGAACAAGCGTAACATCCGGCGCACCGTAATCCTCAACGATGACAGGTGAAGCACCGGCGAAAATCAGAAGTGTTTCCAGCTGAATAACACTCGCAGACACGGCGGGAGAGCTGACAAGAGCAACATCTGGAAATGGAGCTGATTCAACATGATTCTGATTAACAGGCACGGACAGATCCGGATTCCCGGACAGTTCAAAATCAATTTTTCGTACTGCAAGCTGTGCGTCATGATTGAGCGGCGAATCAGGAAAACGGTAAATCAGGCTGTTAAAGTTCTCTCTGGAACTGGAGAGGCTTCCTCTGAAATACTGCTGTGAAGCTCTGGCAAAGATCGATGCGTCATCGTCACCAATGGTTATACCGGACCGATCAACACTCTCGTTTCCCTGACCACAGGAGGTAGTAATCACAAGAATGGCAAGTAAAACAATTGATATTCTATTCTTCATCACCTTCACCGGTTCCCTCCAGCTCATCCGGGGTTATAAGGACGTCTCTTGCTTTGCTGCCCTGAAACGGACCCACAACACCCGCCTGCTCCAGCATATCGATCAGACTGGCTGCACGGGAGTATCCAACTCTCAGCCTTCTCTGAATAATGGACACTGATCCCTGCTGTGTGTGAACAACAACCTGTTTCGCTTTTTCAAAAAGCGGATCATTAATCTTTATCGCACATGGATCCATAAGGTTCCCGCCAATATCATCAGGTAATTCAAACTCAAAGGGAATTTCAGGCTGATCTCTTAAATGCTCCACGATTGTTCTGATTTCTTCAGTCGTGATAAACGAACCATGAATTCTAATCGGTTCTGGTGTTGCTGTTGGAAGGAACAGCATATCACCTTTGCCAAGAAGCTTTTCAGCACCGTTCATATCCAGGATTGTGCGTGAATCAGTTTTCGATTGGACGTTAAACGCGATCCTTGAAGGGAAGTTCGCCTTTATCACACCTGTGATAACATCAACTGAAGGCCGCTGTGTTGCAAGAACCATGTGAATGCCAACAGCTCTGGCCATATGAGCAAGCCTTGCAATGGCCGGTTCAACTTCTCTTGATACGGTAAACATGAGGTCTGCCAGCTCGTCAATGAATACAACAATATATGGAATGCGTTCATCTTCGGACTCAGTTGAAATTCTAGCGTTGAATTCAGTAATGGATCGCACTCCAATTCTGGATAGTCTTTTATATCGGGTTTCCATCTCTATTACGAGTGCGTCCAGCAGCAATGTCGCTTTTTTAGTTTCCAGAATTATTGGCGCCCATAGATGCGGGATGCCTTCGTAGATGGAAAGTTCCAGCATTTTGGGGTCAATCATCGCAAGTCTTACTTCCGCAGGAGTCTTGGTAAGAAGGATAGACACGATTATAGAGTGCATGCAGATACTCTTTCCCGAACCCGTGGCTCCCGCTATCAGAAGATGAGGCATGGTGGTTATATCGGTAACGAACGGTTCACCTTCGATCATTTTCCCGAGCGCAATCGGCAAATGCTGATCTGAAATCTTATCAATTATCTCTCTCAGATAAACAGTCTCCGGAAAAGGATTCGGAACTTCAATCCCCACAGCACCCTTACCCGGTATGGGAGCAAGGATGCGAATTCTGCGGGCTTTCAAAGCCAGGGCAAGATCATCCGAAAGAGATACAAACCTGTTTACTTTGATGCCGGGTCCGGGAGTGACTTCAAATCTGGTAATTACAGGACCGGGATAGCTGTTCTCAATTCTGCATTCAATCCCGAAATCCTCCAGCTTCTCAACAAGAAGTTCACCCTGTTCCTTCATCATCTGAGGTGAGGTTCTCTTCCTTAAACGCTCATCAGGCAGGTCAAGATAGGAAATGGGAGGAATGACAAAACCGGACGTATCATGCTGATCTTTTCTTATATCTATTCCCGGTTTCATGGAAACAGGTCGGGACTTTTGATAACGTGAAGGCTTGTGAGGGATTCCTTCCTTCATAAATGGAAGTTCCGTAACCTCTTCTTCGCTTTGTTCTTTTGACCAGGCGTTTGAAGTGGAAGATTCGGGTTCTCCCTTTGATCGAGTACTCTTCCCCTTCTTCCTCTTCTGTCTCATACCGCCGAGCAGCCTCAAAAGACTGTCTGCGAGAGACTGGAAATCTTTGCCGATATCCCAACCTGTGAAAGCTACAAGGGATGCTACAAATGCTGTGAATAAGATCAGAAATGTTATCGGAGCTCCTGTGAGTGGGACAAGGATATCACCGAGCCCGCCAGCAATGCTGCCTCCGGGAATATCATGAAAACCACCGGACAGGCGGCTTATCACCAGGTCAATAACAGCAGTGAAGAAATATCCGATGACAGCTACTCCTGATAGAATCCTGAATCCGACCTTTTTCATCCTTAGATCAAGCAGCCAGGCTCCGGTCTGGAAGAGAAACAGCGGAAGCAGGATGGAAAGATAACCCAGATGCCCAAGAAGAAATCCGCGAATATTATCGGTAATGGGAGTAGTGGGAATCGCAAGTATGATAGCCAGAGCAACACCAAAGAAGAAAAGAAGGACAACAGAGATATTTCGAAGGCGATTGATCTTTCGCTTTTTAATTCTTCTTCTTCTTGCTGATTGCCGCTGTACGGCTGCCATTATATCTGCCTCATGGTGTTACCATTAGAGTCAATGGGAAATGCAGGATCGCTCTCCAGTTTTCCATCAATCCAGTACTTGTATTTCAAAGTCTGTCCTGAGACCGTATCCATCTCCGATACCCAGCTGCCGTCGGGAAGTTTCTGCATCGGATTTCTGTTTTCATTCCAGTTATTGAATTTTCCGACAACGGAAACCTTTATCGCATTCTTTGCGGTAAGGCATAGGAAATCAACCTTGATCTTTTTACCCAGCTTTGCCTGAATAGACTGCTTCAGATCGTTATATGGTCTGAATACAGGTCGTATTCGAGGGGGAATCTCGATTATGCCATCGCCTTGAGGATCGCGTGCTCTCCTCTTTCTCCCTTCCTTTGATTCGAAACAGCCGAACCCTCGAAGGTAAATAGTTTCCCCGGCACACAGGCGCTCAGTGATGGTCTCCAGTAACGCTGAAAGAACAGTTCGTGTATCTTTCCGACTCACACCGGTTCTTTCAGCCACTTCACATGCAAGCTCTTCTCTGGTCATGATACCCCCGGCTATCTCACCTTGTTAACAGACGTTGAACTCAATACATTTTTTAAAGGTATCCGTCAAGCTGCTCAGGACATGCACGCTCTGGTGCGTGTCCCAAAAACCATGACGCTCTGGTGCGTATTCCCGAAGAACATAACACTCTGCTTCGTATCCTGCTATTCATACATCGAATATATCTCTTCCCCAATCGTTGTTAATGTGTTATCATAATTCCATGAAAAAGCCTGACATTCAATCTGTTTCAATCTTTATTGCGGGTCCTCCGTGTTCGGGCAAATCTTCAACGGGAAATATCCTTTCAACCATGCTTGAATTACCGTTTTACGATCTGGATACCGTTATTGAATCTTTCGCTGGAACGCGGATTTCCGAGATTTTCAGAACAGCAGGCGAAGAATATTTCAGAGAACTGGAATCCAACAGCCTGGAGCGATTGCTAAAAAATAATGAGAGAATGATTCTCGCTCTGGGAGGCGGCTGCCTTCTTAGGGAAGCAAATCTGCTGTCAGTCACAGAGAGGGGAATTCTTTTCACTCTTGCCGCATCTGCCGAAACTCTTCAAAGGAGGAGAGAACAACAGAATGGAAAGCGACCGCTCGCCTTCGATGAAACCACCCTCCGGAAACTTCTTTCAGCCAGAAAGAAGCACTACGATTCACTGCCGAACCGCATCGATACCACGAACCTGACACCTGTGGAAGTCGCAGCAGAAATCGCCGCCAAAATAAAAAAATGACTGACAGGCACTATTTAAATCAGGGAGAAATTCTTGCCGGGATGCTGCCTGATCACTCCGGCTATTTCCAGCTTCAGAAGTTCTGATTGCAGCAACGGAGTTTCCATTTCTGTGAGCCTCAGTAATTTGTCGAAATGAAGAGCTTCTTCTGACAGTAGTTTCAGTATTAAACGGGTTACCTCGCTGTCAAATCCAAATGTCTCGTCACGTTCAGCCATATCCTTTGCTATTCCCAGAGGTTCCAGAACATCCCTTGCAGTAATCACTACTCCCGCTCCATCGCGAAGGAGCATATTCGTGCCCATGGATAGGGCTCTCGTTATTTCACCCGGAACCGCAAACACTTCTCGACCCTGGTCGAGAGCCGTATTAACCGTAATCATCGTTCCGCTTTTCCTGCCTGCCTCAACGACAACGACTCCCCTTGAAAATCCGCTGATAAGTCTGTTCCTCTCCGGGAATCTGAATTTTGCGGGTTGAGTACCCGGAGGATACTCACTGATCAGAACACCATTCCCGGTAATCTTAAGAGCCAGGTTCTCGTGTTCCGGTGGATAGCAGACATCAAGCCCGCTCCCCAGAACCGCCATAGTCCTTCCACCAGCGTCCAGCGCTCCCCTGTGTGCCTCAGCGTCGATGCCGCGAGCCAGACCGCTGACAACACCCACTCCGTTGTATACAAAATCCCTCGCAAGCTTTCTGGCTACTCTTCTTCCATAGGTTGTGCACCGCCTGGAACCTATGACAGCCACCGAGGGAATACTCAGATACTTCTGAAGATCGCCCTTGTAAAACAGGACTACCGGAGGATCTGGGATGTTGTTCAGTATCTCCGGATATCCTTCTTCACCGAAGATCACAGCCTGAATAAACTTTGATTCTGCAAGAGCTGTCATCGCAGCTGTTTCTTCTTCATCAGGTCTGCCCGAGGGAATTTCCCTGTCTAGTATTTCAAGAGCCTTATCCGGAACCATCTTCCGAAGAAGCTTTCTCAAATCATCTCTGTGTACTTTGCTCCAGCATGAAAGCAAAACTGCCTGCTTCATTCTTCTGAATCCCTCAGCCGTCGAATCAATCCTGATATTCTGATAAGGAACTCATCCATTCCCCTTCCTGTAACCGCGCTGATAACCAGGGTATTTTCCGGAAGAGTCTCAAGTATGCTCGCAACCTCATCATCAGTGATCAGATCCGCCTTTGACAGCACAACTATCTCATCAAGTTCTTCCAGATCAGATTTATAGGCAAGAATTTCATCTTTCACCGTTCGGTACTGTTCTTCGGGGGACAGTTCAAGTCCAGCGCCAACAACGTAAATAAGTATTCTGTTTCTCTCCACATGCCGAAGGAACTGAAGTCCAAGCCCTATTCCTTCACTTGCTCCCTCAATCAATCCCGGAAGGTCAGCAAGAACGAAACTGAATCCCCGCGCCATCTTTATCATGCCTAGAGACGGGTGGATTGTCGTGAAAGGATACCCGGCGATTTTCGGTCTTGCGGCGCTTACAGTGGACAGAATTGTGGATTTACCCGCATTGGGAACCCCCACAAGTCCGGCGTCGGCGATCATGCTAAGCTCAAGCCTGATTTTTCTATACTGACCTGGCTCCCCTTTTGTGGCTTTCCGGGGAGCCTGTATCCTGGAAGTTGCAAACGAAGAGTTGCCTCTTCCTGGATATCCCCCGAGCGCAACAATCAGCATCTGGCCATTCTCAGTCAGATCGCAAAGCTGCTCTCCCGTTTCCGCGTCAAAAACAGCAGTACCGGGAGGAACTTTCAGGAGGGTGTCCTTCCCCCTCCGTCCGGTCTTGTTATTCGAACCGCCTGACGTGCCCTTCTCAGCCCTGAATATCGCGCCGTTCCTGAAATCAACCAGAGTTGTAAGCCTTGGATCAACAATTAGCTGAATGTTTCCACCCGCGCCGCCATTACCACCGTTGGGGCCGCCTCTGGGCACATACGCCTCCCGGCGAAAGGAAACGATACCGTCCCCTCCCTTACCGCCATGAACCTCAATAGTTACAAGATCAATAAAGCGTGTACGCAAAGAGATCCTTTCATCAATAAATTATTCTGCAGATAGTAAATCCACCGACTTCATAAACAGTCTCGAGTTTATCCGAGAAAAGAAATTCCATACTGTTTTCCAGATCACCAGGCATAGGGTCATATGTCTGATAGTAAACGTAATCTATATCCATCAGGCCAAGCAGCTCAATCTCTTCCTCTATGGATTCAGCAAGGAATAACCGGCGGCCAAGAGGGTGAGTTTCAATAACTATTATATCGTGATCCGAGAAATACCGCTCCCTTTTCCACATTGATAAAAGCCGGGAATCTTCTGGTAGATTAGTATTACACCAGTCATGTAAAGCTTTCACCATCACTATGTTTGGAGGTCTGAAATCCAGTGATGATGACATACCGGGAAAGGAAATTGCGTATCTGAACCTTGGCAGTAGTGATGATGTAAGCACCATAACAAGCAGGAATGCATAGAATGATATCCGGGAATAATTCAGTTTTTCCGTCCATCTTACACCAATTGCCGCCATAAAAGGTGACAGCAGAAATGCGTATTTTGCTCCCCATCTCAAAGGATTGAATACAACCGAGGCAATCAGACAATAAATAAGTATAGCAGCCAGTGGGAGCAGGGTAAGTGATAGTTTCCGTCGCATAGCCAGTGAAATCATGCCCAAAAGAAAGAGTAATGCTGGTAAACCCCAGGAAGAGACCAGTTCAGAAATATTCACGAATAAGGGTTCCGGTTCCGTATTAACCAGCAGTTCTGTGGGTGCTGCGTTTTCTCTGGCCAATCGTGTTAGCTCCGGAATCTCCGGAAGGAAATGATCCTCATCAGCACTGAAGAATGATATTGAAAGTGGATAGAAAGGTGCACCTGTATGTAGCATCGTCCTTACAGCAAATGTCAGCGGAATGGCTGCCATAATCACGAACGAAACGATCATAATCTTCAGTTTTCTATGTATCGGGATTGCAAAAGCAAGCAGAAGAAAAGAAGGAAGCAGAACATATGCCGTAAGTTTCGTGCCCAGAGCTAATCCCATAGCGAGAAAGGGAGCGGGATCGAAATTCTCGTTCCTACGCACAAATTCCTTGTAAAGAAGGCACATTGCAACAGTTGAAAAGTACAAAACTGTCATTTCTATTTTAGGCAGCGAAGCCCAGCCGTTAAGCATGGAAGTTGCCATGCAGGCAATGACTGTTATCAATAAACCGTTTCTGCCTTTCCCAAGAATTTTCCATGCCGCTATAGCAGAAAACAGAAGCATACACATCTGAAACACCTGCATGAGAGATAGCTGATCGGTTCTTGATTGCGAAAGCGAAGCTGGCCATGCAGCAAGGATTTCGCCAACTGACGGTAATCCTGAGAACATGCTTTCCTCAAGGTAGTAGATCCTTCCGGACGAAAGCCATCTATCAGGCTGTACTGCATATGCTGTTAATGCATCAGGATTTGTCTGTGGTTCAGATGCTCTCAGTGTATTTGTGATAACAATAAATATGGTAATCAGCAGCAACATTAGAATATGAAAACCGGGACATTTAAAGCTAAAGGGTGCCCGTTTCCTGCTGAAGAAATAAACAAGATGTAATAACACGCCTGCGATAAGGAAAAATGAAAGCACTGACCGATTAAACAGACCAAGAAAACTCAGAGGAACTGAGAGTACAAGAAGGTTGACTAAACCCAGAAAAATAGCAGGCGCATCGTATCCGAATTTTTTTATACAAGTTCGAGTAAGAAGTCCGAATCCGGATACAGCAATCCAGAAACCACCTATTCGCACAAGAATCCAGAGAACATCAAGGATTCTGGACATGTATTCCTCTCCTGTGAAATATGCGAAGTATTAGAGAATTGTATCCTTTAGCAAAGCAAAATGTCAATACTCAGTATCTGTTATATCCCTGAAATGCTTTGATCCGATTTGCATTCCGGTTCTGTATGAATATATATGTATTGATCAGGTCGAGTTTTCTGATACTGAAATGTCTGAATGGAATTAACATTGTCCAGAGGAATACATTGCTGAGCATTCCATACAAAAGATATTCATTGCTGTTTTTGCTCCTTGCTTCTCTGATAATGCTGTCTGTATTCCATCCGTACCCTTACGACAATGTAGTTACAAGATGGGCTCTTTCAAGGCAGCTGATCGATAATGGTTCCATCATCATAGATCCGTATACTGAATATACAAGCGACAGAGCTTTTTCGAACGATCATTATTACTGCGACAAGGCGGTACTTACATCGATTGCTGCAGCTGTACCTTACGGAATAACCAGAGCCATATCAAATACAGCAAGGTTTGAAATCCCGCAATCAGCATACAGGTATATCGCTGAACGTCTTTCCGTGGGCATTTCTTTCATACTTCTTATGCTCTTCCTGATAAAGGAACTCAAGAGATCAGAGAAATCAATGTTTCTTCCGGTACTGGCTCTTGGAGCTGGTAGCATTCTGCTTCCATATTCAACTCTGCTTTATGGTCATGTTCCAGCAGCGCTTTTTCTCTTTATCAGCTACTATTACCAGAATAAGAATAAATACCTTCAGGCGGATATCTTCGGCGCACTTGCAGCAGCAACGGAATTCCCTGTGATACTGCCATTCCTGATACTTGCAGCCTATCGGGGAAAGAGATACTGGAGCCCCGATAAAGTCCTCCGCCTGACAGGAATTATCCTGCTGGCATTCCTGCCTCAGCTTATTCACAACTGGATCGCCTTCGGCAGCCCCTTTACAATGGGTTACTCGCTTGAAACAGTTTCAGCATTCGCAGGCATGAGCCATGGAGTTTTCGGTTTTACGCTACCCACCTTCAAAGCAGCCTACCTCCTTCTGCTGTCACCTGAAAGAGGTCTTTTCTTCTACATGCCCTGGGCAGCTCTGGGAATCGCAGGATTCTTCCATGGAAAACGGTTCATCTCGGTTTTGAAAAAGAACCCTCTCCCATCGATGGCAGTTACTTATGTAATCCTGTTTTCAGCCTATTATATGCCGACAGGCGGATGGGCTTTCGGTCCGAGACATCTGATTCCTGTCATACCATTCTTCGCGTTAGGGCTCGCGAAATTCGTATCAATAAGCAGAAAACATCTATTCATGGCTGTCGTTCTCGTGCTGCCATCGATAATCATCGCTCTTATCGGAACGTTCGGAGAAATTCATCAGCCCGTTCATCCGATTGAAAATCCCATTCCCCTGCCCCAGTGGAATATAGGTATCTCAATGATGCTTGACGGCCACCATTCACTCTGGCTTCTCGGTTCCGCAGGAGCTGCATCCATCACCATAGCATTACTGGCACTGTGGGGGCTATCTTTCAGAAAAAGCAGTTTTTCATGGAAGGGAATCATAATACTATTTCTCTGGTTTCTGCTTATCATCCCGGCGTATTTTCAGAATTGGGGCGGTAAAACAGATTATTACAAAGGAGTGCTTGCTGAACACAGACAGGAATGGAGACTCGCAGTTGAGTACTATGAGAAAGCAGCTGAGGATCCCTCTGCACCTGAAATAATCCTTGATAAGTATGAATTCTGCAGATCAATGTATTTGAATGATGCCAGTTACAATATGGAATTCTAGACCGGGTATGATAAAACTCCTGACCTTGAGGTTTGACTCAACCCGTCGATGCATTGTATGATTATTTAAGGATAATGCATCAGATATTAAGGATATTAAAGTGGCAAATTTCGCGGTAACAGGGGTTGCTGGATATATAGCTCCGAGACACCTCGATGCTATTACAGCCAACGGGCACAAAATCGTCGCCGCGCTGGATCCGCACGATTCAGTGGGCATTCTGGACAGGTATTGCCCCGATGCCAGATTCTTTCCCGAGCCGGAAAGATTCGACCGGCATATAGAAAAGCTTCGAAGAACAGGTGAAGAAAAACGGATCCACTGGATGACTATCTGTTCACCTAATTATCTTCACGATGCGCATATCAGAATGGCTTTCCGTGTGGGAGCCAATGTTATCTGTGAAAAACCGATAGTTCTGAATCCCTGGAATCTGAACGCTCTTGCGGAACTCGAAGTTGAAACAGGCTGCCGCGTCTGGTCGGTCCTTCAGCTTAGACTTCACCCTTCGATAATCGCTCTGAAAAAGCGGATCAGTGAAGAGAATTCCAGCAAGAAGTACGAAATCGAACTGACATACATAACTCCACGCGGACCGTGGTATCTGAATTCCTGGAAGGGGAATATGGAACGCTCGGGTGGACTCGCTACGAATATCGGTGTTCATTTTTACGATATGCTCATCTGGATATTCGGATCGGTGGAGAAAAGCGAAGTTCATTTATCTGAACCAACTCGCTGTTCGGGATATCTTGAACTCGAGAAAGCAAGAGTCAAATGGTATCTTTCAATAAACAGAGATGATTCACCTCTGTTCAATGAGAATAACGAACCTTCAACCTATCGAGTTATCTCCATCGATGATGAAGAATTGGAATTTACAAGAGGATTTACGGGTCTCCACAATCAGGTATACCAGAAAACCCTTGATGGATCAGGCTTCGGAATCGAAGATGTACGACCGTCCATCCAGCTGATTCATAATATTCGCAAGTCAGATCCTATTGGAATAAACAGTTACTCGCATCGACTTGCATTACAGAAGGAATAATATGTCCGATTTCTTTGTTCACGAATCAGCATATGTCGATAAAGGTGCCGTTGTCGGCAGGGGAAGCAGTATCTGGCATTTCAGCCACATCATGTCCGGAGCGGAACTGGGCGAGGAATGTACTCTTGGCCAGAATGTCTTCATTCAAAGCAATGTGAAAATCGGTAATTATTGCAAGATACAGAACAATGTTTCTATTTATGAGGGAGTAATTCTCGAAGATTACGTTTTTTGCGGACCTTCAATGGTCTTCACGAATGTAAAAGATCCCCGTTGCAAATACCCGCAGAGAGGTTCGGAGTTCTATGCTGCAACACTGGTAAAAGAAGGGGCCTCCATCGGCGCGAATGCCACCATCGTATGCGGCCATACTATTGGCAGGCATGCTTTTATTGGTTCCGGAGCTGTAGTAACCGGTGATGTTCCTGATTATGCACTAATGGTTGGTGTACCAGCAAGGCGAGTCGGATGGGCATGCGAATGCGGGGAAATTCTACCTGAGTTTGACAGGGATATTCAGTGCCCCAGATGTGGAATAAAATATTATCTGGACCAAAACGGACGGTTGATTCACAATGTACAGGAATAAGAAAATAGGCATCGTTGTACCGGCGTACAATGAGGAAACACAGATCGAGAATACCTTGTCTTCAATGCCGGATTATGTCGACAGAATTATCGTTATTGATGATAAGAGCAATGACAGAACAGTGGAAATCGTAGAACATCTTGAAAAAGAGGACAAACGGGTCATCCTGATTCACCACGAGGAAAACGGAGGCGTCGGCAAGGCAATTGGAACCGGTTACATCTGGTGTCGGGAGAATAATATCGATATCGCCGTAGTAATGGCCGGCGATGGCCAGATGGACCCTGATGATATGCCAGGACTACTTGATCCCGTAGTAGAGGGCCATGCTGATTATGCCAAAGGCAATCGCCTTATTACAGGAGAAGCCTGGAAGAAAATCCCGCGTGTTCGCTACCTCGGTAACTCAGCGCTTACATTTCTTACGAAAATAGCCTCAGGCTACTGGCATGTTACCGATTCTCAGACCGGATACACAGCGCTGAATCATAAGGCTCTCCACCTGCTTCCCCTCGAAGACATCTACCCAAGATACGGCATGCCAAACGATTTCCTCGTAACCTGTAACATTTACAACATGCGTGTGATGGATGTACCAATTAATCCGGTTTACGATATAGGCGAGAAGAGCGGAATCAGAATATCAAGAGTACTGTTTTCTTTACCTATGCTACTAATACGGCTTTTCTTCCGTCGGATGGTGCAGAAGTATATTATCCGTGAATTTCACCCTCTGATTTTTTTCTACGCCTTCGGAGGATTCCTCTTCCTTATCGATATACCGCTAATCATACGACTGTTCTACTATTGGATAACAACGGCGAATATTCCGAAGATAAATGCCCTTGCTATACTGTTCTGCACTTTCATCGGGATGCAGTCAATCCTCTTCGCCATGCTCTTTGATATGGAAGCGAACAGGGATCTAAGGGGAAAGTAACCTCTTAACTTCATAAGAGATCTTGCTGCAGGTGATATCAATTAACCAGGATGGAAGGAATGATTATTCCGGACCTGAGAATATATTCTATGTACTATTGAGAGCGATTCTGTAGTGGTTGTACTTAAACAGGCGAAATCTTTTTTCACGTTAATGATTAAGGACAGGTGAGATGATAACAAATAAAAAAGTATTCATAACCGGAGGAGCTGGGTTTATAGCAAACACCATTATCTCAAGATTGATAAATGATAACCACATAACAATATATGATAATTTTCATCGAGATACATTAACCGGTAGCGGATATGATACTCACCTGAACATTGAAATTATTAAGGGTGATGTTCTTGATTATGAAAAAGTTCTGGATAGCATGAGAGGTGCTGATATTGTTATTCACGCCGCTGCTATTGCCGGAATTGATACCGTTATAATAATGCCCACCAGAACGATGATCGTAAACATGATCGGCACCGCCAATGTCCTTAAAGCTGCAAAGGTTCATGGTATCAAAGATCGCTTTGTAGACTTCTCCACTTCTGAAGTCTTCGGCAGTATGGCATTCAAATCCACGGAGGATGCAGAAACTGTTGCCGGCAGCGCTGGAGAGGCTAGATGGACATATGCTGTCAGTAAGCTTGCAGGTGAACACCTTTCAATTGCTTATTTCAGAGAATTTGGGTTACCTGTTGTTTCCGTTCGTCCTTTTAATGTATATGGACCCGGTCAAACAGGTGAAGGTGCAATACAGGTATTTATTAAGAAAGCATTAAAGAATGAGGATTTACATATATATGGCGATGGTAATCAGATTCGTGCATGGTGTTATGTGGATGATTTCGTTGATTGTCTTATGCAGTGTATTGAAAATCCCGCAGCAATCGGAGAATCTTTCAATATCGGCAATTCACGAGCCGTTGTTACTACATATGGCCTAGCACAAACGATTTGCAGAGTTTTGAATTCCACTTCGAAAATTGTTTTCAAACCTGCGCTTTCCGCAGAGATTGAGCTTAGAATACCATCAGTGGAAAAAGCATTAAGAATGCTCGATTTCAAAGCAGATATTGATCTGGATGAGGGTATAAGAAGGACAGCGAAATGGTTCAAACAGAATGATTAGACTGGCAAAACCAACTATACCGGAAGCTGCTGTTAATACCGTAGTAGAAATATTCAAAACCGGCGATCTGGTGCAAGGCAAATATGTAAAGGAATTTGAAACAGCATTGCAAAACTATCTGAATGCAAGCTATTCTATTGTTGTTTCGTCCGGAACAGCGGCACTTCATCTCTGCCTGATGGCCCTGGGGATTAAAAAAGGTGATGAAGTAATCATTCCCGCTTTCACTTTTCCAGCTACTGCTAATGTGATAGAAATTGTGGGTGCAGTACCTGTTCTGGTTGATATCAACTTCAATGATTATTGCCTTGATGTTTCCAGGATAACCTCAAGAATAACGGATAGAACAAAGGCAATAATTCCCGTGCATGAATTCGGACAGTCCGCTGATATTGAGCCCATTATGCAGATAGCCCGGAAATACAATATCATGGTTATCGAAGATGCATCCTGTGCTTTCGGTACTGAATACAATCGTAAATTTGCGGGTACATTCGGAAATGCGGGTTGTTTCAGTTTTCATCCTCGCAAAGCTATTACAACCGGTGAAGGCGGTCTGATCGTTACAGATGATAAAGGTATTGCAGATAAGGTTCGCGCTTTGAGGAACCATGGTATTTCAGATAAAAACGATTTTATCTATGCTGGATTGAATTATAGAATGACGGATTTTCAGGCGGCTATCGGATTAGCCCAGATGGGTAATATAGAAAAAGCAATTGAAAACAGAATTGAAATGGCGCGGATTTATGATAAACTCCTTGAAAATTGCGATCATATCAGAATTCCCGATATTCTAGCTTTTAGAAAAAATGTTTATCAAACCTATCATATTCTTCTGGATGAGAGAATTGACCGTGATAAATTGATTTTGAATTTATATGATAATGGGGTGCAGACAAATTTCGGCGCTCATGCACTGCATTGCCTGACATACTTCAGAGAAAAATACGGCTATGAGGATAATGATTTCCCCGTTGCTGAACAGGCTTACAAGAAGGGATTGGCACTGCCTATTGGAGATCACTTGAAAAACGAAGATATCGAGTTCATAGCAGAAATACTAAAGAGGATATAAGAAAAACATGTAGGGATTATAAGATGGAAATCAGCAGACATAAGAATTATCAGAGCCACAGCGACGGCAGGTTAAATAGAGAATATTTTAAATCTCTGGGGGATAATGTGGTATTCGAACAAGGTGTCCTGGTTTTTCATCCTGAAAATATCACAATCGGGAACAATGTTTACATCGGTCATAATACTATTCTCAAGGGTTATTACAAGAATGAAATGCTCATCGGTGACCATACATGGATAGGACAAGGTTGCTTTTTCCATAGCGCCGGCGGGATGAAGATTGGTAAAGCTGTGGGAATCGGACCAATGGTCAAAATACTGACTTCGTCACACTGTGAGGAAGATATCTTAAAACCAATAATGTTCAACAAGCTGGAATTCAAGGAAGTCATAATAGAGGATGGATGCGATATCGGGATTGGATCAATTATTCTACCTGGTATTAGAGTGGGCGAAGGCTCAATTATTGGCGCAGGTTCTGTTGTAACCAGAGATGTCCCATCATATTGCGTTGTAGCCGGAGTGCCTGCGAGACCTCTTAGGTACAGGAAGTGAGCCGCATGGCACAGGTCCAGGGATCTATGTACAACGGCCACAACTGCCATAAGCATAACATACTGAAACAGGATATCCTGCAGGCTAAGAGAAGCAATAAATACTATACCGGCCTGATGGAGAAGATAAACACATAGTGATAGAAGAACCTTCTCCGGATGTTCGATAAATTCACCGTCAAACAGAAAATGAATTGATTGATATGAACAAATCGAATATGAACAGACACAGGAAACACAGAATTTTCCTCGGAATTGGTGAGGTTGCAGGATATTACACAAATCTTAAAAAAGGTCTGGATGAACTTGGTGTAAAATCGTACTTTTTCAGCATTGATGCACACCCTTTCAGCTATGGTAATGAAGAGAAAAAGGATAATCCATATATGAGGCTGATGAAATTCTTCTTATCCAGGAAAATTTCATCAAAGAAAAACAAATCAATCTGTGAGCATTGGTGGACCTTATTACTTGTGATGATACTATTTCCTCTGCGATTTACCTTACTTATATGGTCATTGTTCTGGTGTGATGTTTTCGTTTTTCACGGTACATCTTCCTTCTTTCACGGCACATCATCCTTTTTTGAGATGTATGACTTGCCAATACTGAAGCTGTTTGGCAAACGAATTATTTGGGTATTTCATGGCAGTGATACAAGACCATCCTACATTAATGGTTCAAGTATTTCCAAAGATTATGGTTGCTCGATTGAAAAATGTGTCAGAATTGCAAAAAAACAAAAGAAGTGGGTCAAGCGAATAGAACACTATGCCGATGTGATCATAAGCCATCCTCCAAGCTCCCACTTTAATGAAAAGAAATTTGTGCGATACCTCACGATCGGGAATCCATTTTGTTCTGATTATAATAAGATTACTGATGATAATATCGTAGAGAGAAATGAAAAACTTCGAATTGTCCATGCTCCCTCCTTCTCCGAATTCAAGGGATCAGGCATATTTCGCCATATTATCAAGAAAATGCAAAAGAAGGGATATTCCCTTGAGTTTATCGAAATAATCGGTAAACCCAATTCAGATGTATTAAAGGAATTGGCTAACTGTGATTTTGTTATCGATCAATTATACTCTGATACAGTAATGGCAGGCCTTGCTACAGAAGCCGCCTATTTTGGAAAACCGGCAGTGGTCGGGGGTTACGCATCAATCGAGGATATGGGAATCCTGCCCGACGCACCTGTCCCACCAACCGAATATCACCATCCGGATGAAATTGAAACTGCAATAGAAAAACTTATCACGAGTCATAATTATCGAATTGAGCTCGGGGAAAAGGCCAGAGGTTTTGTAATCAAACAATGGGCCCCAGCACGAGTGGCTGAACGATTCCTGCGCATCATCAATGATGACTATCCTGAAGAATGGCTTTATGATCCAAAAGATATTCGGTATGTTCACGGATGCGGAATTTCTGAACATAATCTGAAGACACTGCTGGAACGATTTCTGAGACATGCAGGAAAAGAAGGCTTCTGTCTGTCTGATAAACCGGAATTGGAAAAGAAGATTATTGAATTCCAGTGATTACGGACTAAATTGTTTAAAATGTCTAATATAGATATAAAAGTATTATAAAATGAATATAGTTACATTAAAAACAAAATGGTACAGTAGACTTCTTCTTTCAATCGTAATAATAGCGGTTATCGCGGTTGTGTGGAAGAATATTTCTGAAATATCCAGGTATAATTTCGAATTAGATTATGGATGTTTTATTGCAGGTTCTGCGCTCATTGTAATAAACTATATTTTCTGTTTTCTTATCTGGCACCGGCTTACGATTACTCTGGGTTTGCACGTCCCGATGATCAAAGCTGCAAGGGGATGGTTTCTTTCGTATCTTGGAAAGTACGTTCCCGGAAAAATCACACTCTTACTTGTAAGAATGGATGCATACCGCGGTTTTTCGAAAAGTAAAGTAGCAGTTGCTACAATAATTGAGTACATTGTAGCGATAACCGCTTCCTGTCTAGTGTTGCTTATTTCACTTTCCTTTTCTCCCGCGAGTATTCCAGAATATGTACGCTGGATAGCCGGTGTTGGCGCTACATTGATGCTGTTTGCTCTATATCCACCATTTCTAAGAAAGCTGATAAATCGGGGATTCAAATTATTAAAGAAAACTCCTTTAATTGAAGTTCCAACATTCAGAAATATTCTGCTATTTATTGGAGCTTATATTATTGCCTTTCTTTTATCAGGTTTTGCGCTTTTTCTTATTTTTAACTCCCTTTCACCGGTAAGTTTCAAATATTACTTAAGCATTACAGGTATCTACAGCATCGCGGGATTAATCGGTCTTGCAGCATTTTTTGCCCCCAGTGGCATAGGTATCCGCGAAGGTGTGCTGTTTCTTATCCTACCAGCATTTATTCCAATGCCAACTGTAATTGTGGGTGTAATCGCCATACGACTTATTACTACAGCAGTTGAGCTTTTTCTTGTGGCTGTTTTTGTTATTGCCGAAAAAATCTTCTCAAATGAGAAATTGAAATGATCGGATTCATCACTACTTTGATCTTCTTATCGGTAGCGGCTGTCTCCATCAGCGGGTGGGGAACTCTGGCGCTTCCTCAATCACAGTCGTGGCCAGGGAAATTCGGCGCAGGAAGTCTGCTGGTGTTTTTCCTTGTATCTGCTGCCGGATGGTCAGGGCTTATAGTATCTGCCCTGCTATGGGCAATTCTTGCAATCGGAATACTTCTGTGGGTTCGCCCCGGACGGTTCAGCATGCCAAGGGGTGGCTTAATGATAGCACTCTGCGGATTGATACTTTTCCCTCTTATACTTCTCCCGCCTGTTTCCAGGGACGCCATGATTCACCATCTTTATCAAGCCAGGATATGGCTTGAAGCAGGAAGGATAGTCAGACCGGAGTGGTCCGGAATCTTCAGCTATCCATATCTGGTTGAATCGTTCTACACGCTTGCTGGAGGAACATTCGGATTCAAAGTTTCAAGAGCTGTCAGTCTACTCGGATTTCTTGCTGTCTGCTCAGTACCTGTGGGTTACTTCCTTCGGAAAGGAAGAAGAAGAGCAGCGGTTCTTTCTCTTATAGTACTTATGAGTATCCCCGAGCTCGTCAGGAATGCAACATGGAGCTATTCAGATTCTTTTCTTATTTTCTTTTCTTTGCTCGCATATGTGGAACTTATCAGAAAAAACGGCAATCCCGTTCTTGCGGTTCTATGGGCCGGAGGGGCAAGCTGCTGTAAATATAACGGATTCATTGTGCTTGCATCCGTCTGCATACTTCTGCCATATTTCTTCAGAAATATGACCAGAAGAGTGGTTCTATATTCTCTCTGCGCCGCTTTCTTTACCACGGCATGGTGGGCAATTCCAAATATCCTTCAATGGGGTAATCCGGTATATCCACTGTTTCAGAGCATTTTTGGCCCGAGCATTCCTGTAAGCAGCAGAGCTGCTGACTACTATGCCATAAATACAGTCAGTACGTCACTCAACGGGATTGTGGATTATTTTCTCCTTCCTCTTCGTATATCGCTTCACGGCGAATGGAACAATCCTGCCCTTTTTGATGGAGCAAGCGGACCGCTATTACTTGCGGGTACGATTTTAGCTATTCCAATGATAAAAGACAGAAGGAAAAAATTCCTGCTGCCGTTTCTTTATCTGATTATCGCACTGATAGCAAATGGAGCATCTGTCAGGGTTCGATATCTTCTTCCAGGTCTTGTAATGCTTTCCATTCCGGTTTCCGAAACATTTGAAAGACTTCTGACAAACAGAAAGATAATCGCAAAAGCTGCTACAGCTGTTCTGATCGCAATATGCGTAATATGGTCAGTAGCTAAGATCAAAAATCTTTACGAATATGAAAGGCCCTGGGAATTTCAGAACGATAGAACATACCTTCTTGAAAACGCGCTCTATTATGACTTTTATCAGAAATGTGATCATTACATATCTGAAAGTGATACCACGCTTATGGTTAATATGAACCGTCCATTCTATTTTCCCGGATATGCTGTTTTCGATCATAAAGTGGTGCCGTTCGAATTGATGGAAATGCTTTGGTCCGGAATGGATTCCGAAGAAATTGTGAACACACTCAGAGGAAGAGGAATAACCCATTTAGCCGTGGATATGTTACTTACTTCGATAAACATTACTCCGGAGCTGTCCGCAGATGAACTGGAACGATGGAGAGATTTTGTCTCCTCCAGACTTTCTCCACTATTAACTGTTGATCGCTATATTTTGTTTAAACTTGAAGACAGATCTGACTAGCCCTGCTTCTTTTCATTATTGGATTGCACAGATGAGTTTACTTGTGATATGAAACCGCATCATGAATATTTCCTTAAAGGTTGTATTCCCGGAAGGAGTTAAGTATTTACATTTTCATTCATTTGATCTTGGTGCTTCTTTGCGTTTCTGTTTCAAATAAAACACGTCTGCACGATTTTACAGTAATTAATAAAGTAAGGGATCTTGAAATAGTAAGTCTTTATGTCTGGGGCGCGGGACATAACAGCAAAGGGAATAACAGACTGCATTCCAGTTTACAGCCGGATTCAAGTGTCACTTTTACTCTGCCATCAGGAAAATGTAATATCCTCGCGTTTGATGAATTGGGAAACTCCTATGGTATCGCTGGAAATTACCAGAAAAACGCGCCCGATACCATTACTGTTGACCTGGAATACATTACCTTCGGAAGACAAAATGTTGATTATGGACATTACATGCTGCGCTTGGCCAATTCACTCCAGGGATTTGCACTGGATACGCTAATACTCTCTTCAGCACAGCTAAATGAAAATATCATAATAGATGACTTCAGATTATTCTCTGGAAAAAGCATTATTATCTGGCTGGATAAAGGTACCTATTCAGTCAATGTTATAGATCAGATCGGTAGAACGTACAGTACAGATAATATCACCGTACCGTCTGACAGCTGCGTTGTGACAATTGCCAACAGTATGATCAGTAATCCGAAACCACCAGTTGGAATAGCAGGAAACGGCAGTGGATCGCTCCTCATAGAAAACTGTCTGCCAATGTCAGCGATTACAGAGCTGCATATAATACCCCGGAATGGTTCGGATGGAACTTTCCTCGACAGCATTGCTCTACAGCCCGGGGTAAGCATAGTTGTGAAGTTGAATTCGGGAAATTATTCGATAACGGCAACAGATGACTCCGGCGCTAAGTACGATATTTCCTTTGAGCAACATGGTACCGATATTGTAAGATTGCCAGTAACGTATGAATCTCTGCAGTACGATTTTAACTTTCCAGATAGCAGTCAGGAATAGCAAATGGGTAATACGACTTTAATTGACTGGCTCAGCCTCAACTCACTTGCCTGGTCGCTTCTCCGTATCGCTATGGTCTGGCTTGCCTTTTATGGCACAGGTTCACTGACGATGCGAACAAGAGTAATGAAAAAGTACTTCAGGCTGATGCCTTCAGTCATACCTGGCATGCTTCTTTATATGGGAATAATAGTCGTTCTTTCATTATTTCATCTTCTGACAAGAAGAGTAATTCCAGTTTTTATAATATTCGGTGCTATTACCGGGCTTGTGCTATTGTACATACGATTAAGAAAGTTCTTCTCCAGTTTCCGCTTCAGCATGAAACATTCTGTTCTTATCCTCCCTTTCCTGCTGGCAGGATACATCATGCTTACAAACCTGATGCTGGCAGGTCGCCCGGAAATGAACTTTAACGATACCCAGGTCACCTACCTGGTTCAACCCGACAGATGGTTGAATGACGGTCAGATGAGCTTTCTTGATGAAACTATATTTTCCGCCTTTCCTTTGACTTCGGAAATGCTGTTGTTGCTGCCATCTTCACTGGCAGCTGACAGATTGGACCAGCTTATTCTCGGGCAGCTGTTTGAGCTGAGTATGACCATTGCATTGATCCTGCTTTCCATGATAATACTCGGATTCGGATGGAAATGGTATCAAGCCGCAGTGATCAGTATTGCAGGATGTTCCACTATTCTTCTCTGGTGCCACTTTGCCAAACCGGATGCTACCGCTCTATTCTTCGTTACAATAGCCCTGACCATACTTCTTAAACAGATGATAGATAAAGATCATCACTCCGATTTATCAGCATTCGCGATTATGGGTCTGGCTCTGACATCAAAATTGACAGTATACATTACGCTCGTTCCTTTTATTATAATGTATATGTATATTATTAAGCGTAATAAACTCAACAATTATTATGTCCTATCAAGCATTGTATTACTGTTAATACTGCCCCTAATATTCGTAGTGCGTACATTTATCCATACAGGCACTTTTTTCTACCCGCATGCTTCAATTGAATCTCTGCTGAAGCCTGAATGGCGAATGCCTGAAGTGCAGCTTACTTATCTTACGTTCAACGACCGGAGTTCAGATTTTTTCCCTGATGTAGAATTCTTTCAGAATATCTGGCATTACTTCGGGACATGGAACTCTTCAATTTTCCTTCTTCTTGGAGGATATTTACTCACTATTAAGAGGAAATATCTTGCGCGAAGAACTGTGATTCTCGCTGGTTTTGGAGTTTACGCGATCATTTCTCTGATTCTGTTCTATCCTGCATGGTGGGGCGCGAAATACGGAATAATGCTGATTCCCTTCGCAACTCTTTTCGGTCTGTATATTTTCAGGCACTTGAAGTATGGCCTGCTTTCCGCAACTTTTCTGGCAGTAATTATCTACTTCATCTATGACACTTCTCTGTCACCAACTGAACATTATGGATTGAAATTCAGAAACGAACTGATCGAATCATACGTAAGACACGATTGGAAGGTATCCGGTTGTCAGATTCTCGAGAAACAACCCGAATTGAAAGCAACTCTTTGGATGAATTGTCATCTTCCGAGCAATTCTACTATTCTCTCATTTTATGTGAGAAAACGCTATTTCTCCAATCACAGGTGGATTACTGCATTTGAGTATCCTGTTGCTGCGCATTTATATTTGGATAATGGCATTTCAGATGAAGTTGAGATTCTTAAAGAGTTGAGTATAGACTATATCATCATTATTGAGAGTAACCCCGCACAATTTGATGATGAAAACTCGGTTGAACTCTTTTCAAGAATCGGCCGGGGAGATGTACTCGAACCGGTTGCGAATATCCATGGACACACAATCTACAGATTCTGCCCAACAAACCTGTGATCATCCTGAATTGCATGAATCAAAATAAGTAGCGGCGAGTCGTTAAACCCGCCGCTAATATTGTCTGAAATATCAGACTGTTACTACTGCCAGGATACTATACCGTCTTGAATACTACCGTGAGAAACAGGAACTGCAGCTTCATTAGGACATGGGATAGCGTATGTATCGGTAGGAGCGGCTGGTACTGTTGCATAAACATTAGCAGTATTCTGTGGACAGCGAATCGCCAGTGCATTTCCCATCACATCAGATGCATCGATTTGAGTAATAGAACCGTACACACCGTTTATTCCGAAATACATGGCTTCAGCGGAGCCGAGGGATCTGAGGTTGCTTCGGCAGGCAACCTGTTCCGCCTGGTCTTTTACGCTTGAGAACTTGGGTATCGCGATGGCAGCAAGGATACCTATGATGACCACAACGATCATCAGCTCAATGAGTGTAAATCCTTTTTTCATATTGGATCCTTTCCGTTCGAGTTAATTAAGAACATTCAAATTATATGCTAACACATATAGAGAAGCAATATGCTTACCAACTTGTTGTTTCTTCCATTTATATCTTAGTATAAATATATATATGTCTTAAAAAGACATCTGACACAATTTCTATCGAACTCTGTCTATTGCATTCTGCAAGAGGAAAGGAAATAGTATCTGTTTATTGCGGGGATACGCAGTACAGCGTCACGTTTTGGGGGACACGCACCAAAGCGTACATGTCCCCTCTAGTTGGTGAAGACGGGGCTGTCGGGGTTGTCCTGGATTGTCGCGTTAATGAGCCTGTTCGCAAGTTCCTCACGTGACATGCTGTAATCGCCAACATCAAGAACACTTCTTGAAAGATCAACTTCTGGATTGTACCAGGTTGCCATTCTTTCAAACCATCCGGAGAAGTTCCCCGTAGACAGCAGAACAATATCCGGCCTTCTGTCATCAACATATTTCATGACCCAGCCACCGTAGAGCAGGTCGTTGTTACTGATAAATAAGATGGATTCAAGAGGAGCGGGAGTAAAATACTCAATAACATCATCGAACTGATCAGGAAGGGGATTCCAGCAAATCACACCAGCCACGAGAACAGCACTTGCGATAATAATTCCCGCAAATGACCGCCATTTTTCAATTGCAGTGATCCCGATTATTGAAACCACAAGTATCGTCAAAAGGGACAGGACTGCAGTTTGAGAAGTTCCAGCTGCCATCGGATTGACAATCAGCACAAACAGCAGATCCGCGATAAACAGAATTCCCAGTTTCAGCAGAAGTTTCCTGTTTTCTTTAAACAGTCGAATTGTTCCAATCACTGCCGGAAGCAGAAGAACCGGCCAGAGCATTTTCCATAATACACCGGAGTGTAGAATGATCGAATTGATGGAAAGGCTGCCCATTCTGCTGCCGTACACTTCTCTGTATCCTCCGGCTGTAACCTGCCTGATGAAATTAGCAAGAGAACCAGGATTACCCCAGTCAACAATCGCTCCGTAAGCCGAACAGATCGGCAGAGCGAGATAGAGGCTGAATCCAAGAATCAACCCACCAGTAAATCGCGGAATTGAATCCCTTTTCCAACTGAACAATATTGGCAGAAATATCCCCTGAGGGTGAATCGCCAGTGCAAGCCCCATCAGATAACCTGCTTCAAGACCAGGAGAAGGTTTTCTGTACAGAGTAATCGCAAATATCAGAAATAAAGGTCCATAAGCATCCCAGGCTAGAAGCCTTTCAGATAGAGATGGGAGCAGAAGTATGCCTGCTGTGAATAGTATTTGAGGAACTGATATGTTTCTGTTAATTATTTTCAGCGCCAGTGCTGCGAATAATGCGAATATCACGCGAAGGCCTTCCCTGCTGAATAATATCCAGGATACTCTTGATGACAGACTGAGCAGCGGTAGCCCAGGGGAATGATTTGTCCCGCCCAGGCGGGCAACTGTAAGAAATTCCCCCCCATCTTCAACAGGAATGCCAGTCTGTCCTGTGATAAACGCTATGCAGAATAGTAGAAGAAAGAAGGTAGTTGTTATGAGTTGTTTAGTCATAAGGGTACATTAAGTACAGGGGACACGCATAGAGTTGCATGTCCCCGATTGGTTTGTTCGAGCGTGCATGTCTCCGATTGCTGTCATGGGTTATCCCGGTCTTTCTCGTACTTCTCAAGTTTTCTGTAGAGTGTGCTCTCGTTTATACCAAGCAATTTTGCGGCAAGTCGTTTCTGACCTCGTGCACGGTATTCCAATACATATAAGGTGTATGCTTTTTCTATCACATCGAGAGTTGGAGTAGCTTTCTCTTCGTGAACAGTTGATTCTACTGCTGAAGCTTTATCCGCGAAAATGCCTGCTTCCGTAATTGCCGGCTCCTTGATGAAGTCGGGAAGATCCGTGAAGGTGATTTCGCTCCCTCTGGTCATAACGCAGACGCGCTCCACTACATTTTCGAGTTCTCTCACATTACCAGGCCAGCTGTACTTAATCATAGCTTCACGTGCTTCCTCTGTGATTACTCTGGCGGGTTCCCCGGTTTCTTCGGAGTAATTTTCAATAAACTTTTCAAGCAGGATTGGTATATCCGATGATCTGTCCCGGAGAGCTGGAACATGAAGAGGAATTACATTAAGCCTGTAGTAGAGATCCGGTCTGAAATCATTTCTGTCGACCAGCTCTTTCAGATTGGCGTTAGTTGCCGCTATGATCCTGGCATCGAAAGGTATGTGTTTAGTTCCTCCCACTGGAAGAACCTGGCGTTCCTGCAGGGCTCTAAGCAGTTTCACCTGCAAATCACGATCAATCTCTCCCACCTCATCAAGGAAGAATGTTCCACCTTTTGCCGCGACCAGCAAACCCTCCTTGTCTCTGTGAGCGCCAGTGAAAGAGCCTTTCAGGTGGCCAAACAGCTCACTTTCAAGAAGGCTGTGGGAAAAACTGCCGCAGTTGACACCGAGGAATGGTTTATCAGCTCTCGGGCTTATTGAATGAATTGCTCTGGCTATAAGTTCCTTGCCTGTACCGCTCTCTCCTGAAATCAAGATTGTGCTGTCTTTATCCGCAACCATCCGGACTTCATCAAGGAGATCGATTATCGGCTTTGATTTTCCGATAATTCCTTCTATACTGAAACGTGAGCGAATTTTCTTCTTCAGTTCTCTATTCTCTATCCTTATCTTCTGTTCACCAAGAGCTTTCTCGATTGCTACAAGAAGCTGATCAACTTCAAAAGGTTTGATCAGATAATCAGTAGCGCCTTTGCGCATTGCCTGGACTGCTGAGTCCACACTTGAAAACGCTGTTATTACAATACCTATCAACTCAGGGGATTTTTCGCGGAGTCTGGAAAGAACCTCGAGTCCGCTGATACCCGGCATCTTGACATCAACTACAAGTATGTCCGGCATATTCTTTCTTCCTTCGGTTACAGCTTTCCTTCCATCTGAAAAACACGCAACCGAATATCCCTGCTGTTCAAGGAGAATCGAGAGCCATTCAAGCATCGGTTTCTCATCATCCACAATCATGACCGAAAGCTGATTATCCATGCTCGATACCTCCTGTTTCATATGTAACAACGTCAGGCGGAGCAATTGGGATTATTACTCTTACCGTTGTTCCCTTTCCAGGTTCAGACTCTATATCCATTCTGCCATTATGATCCCGGGCGACTCTTCTCGCAACATACAGTCCAAGCCCCGTTCCCTCATCTTTTGTAGTAAAAAAGGGATCGTAAATATCATTCATAAGAGTATCCTTAATACCCGGACCATTATCCGTCACAATCAATTCAGCCATACCCTGCATCTGTGATTTTATGAGGGAAATACCTATCCTGCCATCAGATTTGTTCTCCAGAACTTCAACACTGTTGCGAATTACATTCGATAGTAGCTGAACAAGGCGTGACTGATTTCCAAATACGATGAAATTGCCTTCAATATCCAGTTCGATCTCTGTCTGCCAGCCAAAGCCCTGTTTTGCCACATCAACCGCTTCCATGGCGACAGCTTCGAGTGAAACCGGATTAGTATATAGAACATTACTCTTTCTGGAGAGTTCGAGGTAACCCTCGATTATTTCCGAAATCCTCTTTGCCTGGCTGCTTATGAGTTCGGTCATTCTGTCTGTCTTTTTCCAGTCAATTGATCCCATTTTCAGTATATGAGCGGCACCGCTCATTGATGCCAGCGGATTCCTTATTTCATGCGCGAGAGTACTGGACAGCTTGCCGATCGCGGCAAGTTTTTCCCTTTCCTGCAGCTGTTTCTTCAGTTCAATTGTTTCCGTTATATCTGTCAGTGCGGCGAGGGCCCCGGCAGACTTGCCGTAATTATCAAGAAGCGTACCCATTCTGCATTCCAGAACTCTGTTTCCCAGACTGATCTCGATAATCGAGGGCATTCCTTCAGATATCTGGTACTCTCTGAGCATAGTGTAGATATCCGTATTAGATATAGTCTTACGCCAGTTCTCACCAAGAGAAAGAATCTGGAGACCGGAGCGATTTATACTGATTGGAGAACCGGAATTGTCAATCACAAGAACACCATCAGACAGGCTTTCAAGTATCTCCCTGGCCATACTCCTTGCCTCGCGAAGTTCAAGCAGAATCCCTTCAACTCTCCCTTTTTCGAAAAGAAGGTGCTCTGAGAGATATCCGGTGACAAGACCTGTTATCATCAGGAGACCTGCGTAAATCATTACAAAAAGTATCGCGTATTGAAAAGAGACATCGGATGGAATAACTTCTATCAATCCCTCCAGAGAACCTCCCGCAGGACCGATACTCAGTACTCCTGAAATTGTTATATAAGCAAGCGCAGCTATCATCAGTGAATCGAGAACCGCCATGATTGCTCCACCCCTGATACCAAGATAGATACCCGCTCCGAATGTATGAATAAAGAAAAAGACCGTGAAAGGACCATCGAAATTGCCGGCCATACGGATAAGAATCGCGGCCAGAATTGAATCGAGGGTGAAGAGAACCCAGATCTGCCATTCCCTGTCTTTCCAGATCTTTCTGAACAGCATGTCCATAAGTATCGACAGAATCACCGCAATACCGACAGAGATGTAAACCCCACCAACTCTTGTCCACCCGAGGAACATAATACCCAGCAGAACAAAGAGACCGAAGACAATGAAGCGCCCCACCTGAAGCCAGGTGCGGCGCCCCATTCTTATAATTCCATTATGCATTCGATATTGTCCCTGCAGCACGACAGTGGAATACTACTTCCTCAGGAACAGCTATTATGCTCCCACTGTACCGATGAGGTCGAAAATCGGGAGGTACATGGCTATCACGATACCACCCACGATTACACCCAGGACTACTATCATTATGGGCTCGAGAGTTGCTGTAAGACCCGCGACCGCTGTGTCCACCTCTTCCTCGTAGAAGTCGGCAACCTTCAGGAGCATCGTATCAAGCCCGCCGGTTTCTTCTCCAACAGATATCATCTGCGTAACCATTCCGGGAAATACACCGGAAGCTGCAAGGGGGTCGGAGATGTTCTCTCCTCCGGAAATGCTTTGCCTTGCTTCCATAATTGCATCCGCGACAACTCTGTTACCCGAAGTCTTCGAAGTGATACTCAGACCGTCAAGAATTGATACTCCGCTTGATATCAGAGTACCCAGAGTTCTTGTGAACCTTGCGATAGCCATTTTTCTGAGAAGTATTCCAAAGATAGGCATCTTGAGTTTGATTGCATCAATTACTTTCTCGCCGTTCTTTGTCCTGTAGTACATCTTGTATCCGGTGATCAGGGCTACAGCTCCAATGATAATGAATATCAGGTTTCCCTGTACAAACTCCGACGCTCCTACTACAATCCGAGTCGGCAGTGGAAGTTGTCCACCCATATCAGCGAACATCTGCTCGAATATCGGTATGACAAACAGAAGAAGAGCCATAACAACCACAACAACCACGATAAGTACGACGAGGGGGTACATCATGGCGGATTTGATTTTACCTTTCAGTGCCGCTGACTTCTCCAGGTGTGTTGAAAGCCTGTTCAGGATCGTATCAAGAATACCTCCCTGTTCACCCGCGGCAACCATATTGACGTACAGATCACTGAAAATCTTTTTATGTTTACCGAGGGAATCAGCCAGTGTTCCACCCTTTTCCACATCAGCTGTCACTTCCTCAATAGCGTCTGCGAAAATCCTGTTTTCCTGCTGACTACTCAGTATCTGAAGACACTTGACCAGTGGAAGCCCGGCGTTGATCATTACGGCGAACTGACGGGTGAATGCAGCCAGATCCTTGTCTTTTATGCCTGTACCAATTGAACCAAAGGTGGCCAGATCAAATTTCTTGCCAGCTACTTTTATATTGCTGACACCTCTCTGAGCAAGGAGTTCCTGTGCATCTGCCTTTTTTGCGGCAGAAATCTTTCCCGACATTTTCCTGCCGGCCCTATTTGTTCCTTCCCATCTGAACTCAGGCATTTCCGCCTCCTGTCATTATAAGATATCCCGCCCTGTCGCGATCATCTGTTCAAGTTCAGCGACATCGTTCGAACGTTCAGCAGCAACTTCTCTGGTTATTTCCTTCTTCGTAACCATGTTGAACAGAGCCTGATTCATTGTCTGCATGCCATGTTTGTGTCCGGCCTGCATCATCCCGTAGATCTGATGAAGTTTGTCCTGCCTGATAGTAGCTCTAACAGCGGGAGTGCAAACCAGAACTTCCGCGCAAAGAACCCTGCCATGTCCCCTGGCTTTCGGCACAAGCTGCTGTGTTAATACGCCAAGAGTTACGAATGAGAGCTGACTCCTTACCTGATCCTGACTCTGAGCTGGAAATGAATCAATGATTCTGTTAATTGATTCGTAAGTTGAATTGGTGTGCAATGTAGCCATCGTGAGGTGCCCTGTCTCGGCGATGTTTAGAGCAACCTGCATCGTCTCCATGTCTCTCATCTCGCCAATCAGCACGACATCCGGATCCTGCCGCAGAACGTATCGAAGTGAATTGCTGAAGGATGTTGTGTCCTGTCCTATCTCGCGCTGGTTGATAATACCCTTGTCATGATGATGGACATATTCGATAGGGTCTTCAATTGTGATAATATGACAATGCCTTGATGTATTAATTTTACGGATAATGGAAGCCAGTGTAGTGGATTTGCCGCATCCGGTTGGACCTGTCACCAGAATCAGTCCCTGGCGTTTCTCAGCGAGAACACTGACGACCGGGGGCAGACCGAGTTCATCAAAACCGAGTATTTCATGCGGAATAGACCTTATGGCACATGCAACGCAGCCGCGTTGAAGAAAAACATTAGCTCTGAATCTGGAAAGTCCTTTGATCCCGAAAGCGAAGTCCAGTTCCTTCTCGAGTTCAAACCTTTTTTTCTGCTCATCTTTCAGCAGACTGTAAACAAGGTTCTGAGTATCCTGAGCAGTGAGGGGATCATACTCCATTCTGTCAAGTTCTCCGTCTATTCTGACTACGGGAGGAGTTCCTACAGTAAGGTGAAGGTCAGTAGCACGTCTTTCCATCATTTCTTTCAAAAGAGTTTTAATTATCATAATCAGGCCGAATGTCCTTCCCTTTTCTGCCGCTTGATCCTGGCTTTATTTGCTTTGGCTGCCTTGAGAACCTCAGGCTCATCTTCCGTTGTTACTCGCATTAATTCTTCCAGAGTGGTAATACCTGCTTTCAATTTCTCGACTGCATCCATTCTGAGTGTTCTCATTCCGTTTTCAACACCCATTCTTCTCAGTTCTCCAGCTGTAACTCTATCAATGATAGACTGTTTTATTGTCTTGTCAATCGAAAGAACTTCGTAAAGTCCTATTCGTCCCCTGTAACCGGTGCCGCTGCAGCTGTTGCAGCCTTTCCCGATATACGTTGTATGACCCTTCATCTCCCCTGGATCAACTCCTGCGGCCAGATACTCCTGATCGCTGTACTCATGAGGTGTTTTGCAGTGCTTGCATATTTTCTTGACCAGCCTTTGAGCCATGATGGTTCTTACCGCGGAAGCCACAAGAAATGGCTTTATGCCAATATCAACAAGCCTGTTCACCGTGCTCGGAGCATCATTCGTATGAATAGTCGAAAAAACCAGGTGTCCGGTCAGTGCAGCTTTTATGGCAATCGAAGCCGTTTCAAAATCTCTGATCTCACCAACCATAATGATATTTGGATCCTGCCTTAAAATCGCGCGAAGGGCAGTAGCGAAATCGTACCCCATACGGAAATTTATCTGTGTCTGTGTAAGACCCTCAATACTGTATTCTACTGGTTCTTCTGCGGTATGGATATTTCTATTATCCGTGTTCAGCGAACTGAGCGCTGAATACAGCGTCGTGGTTTTCCCGCTTCCGGTAGGTCCCGTAACAAGAACAATTCCAAAGGGGGAATTCACTCCCTGCAGGAAAACCTTCAGAGCTTCTTCGGGAAAACCAAGCTCTCTGAGATCGAACTCCAGGCTTCCCCGATCAAGTATTCTGAGAACTATTTTTTCTCCGTTAACTGTGGGAACCGCGCTTACCCTGAAATCAATACTTCTTCCGTCGATTCTAGCCTTTATTCTACCATCCTGGGTCTTTCTGCGTTCAGCGATATTCATACCGGCCATGATCTTGAAACGGCTGAGAATCTGTGGCTGAATTTTTTTAGGGAGCTTTCGCACCACAAAACAGGCTCCATCCCGTCTGTATCTTATCTGAAGGTAATTCTCGTAGGGTTCAATATGAATGTCACTGACCTCTGTCCGTACAGCCTTTGCTATGATTTCGTTAACAAAGCTTACGATAGGACCGTCTACTGCTCCTGCGTACTCTTCATCCAGATCTGATTCGAAATCCTCTTCTTCTTCAGGTTCGAGAGATTCAACAATCTCAAGTTCATCAAGTTCACTGCTGTAATCGTCAATCTGATCCTTTACTGAAACAAGCGCGTCAGCTTTTCCATATAGCTCATTCTGTGCTCTTCTTATCGCAGGTGGCGCGGAAGCATAAACGATGACTTCCTTCCCGGTAGCGAATTTCACTTCATCAACTGCGTACAGATCACCCGGAGAGCCCATTGCAATGTAGAAGTAGTTTCTATCCACCATGACTGGTGTAATCAGGTATTTCCGGGCGATGTCTTCCGGAAGTGAATCAGCAAGCCGTGAATCAACTTCTATTTCGTTGAGATATACAGGTTTAACGGTATATATTTCTGAAAGGAACTCTGTAATAAGATCCTCCGGTACAATTCCCATTGAAATCAGCTGATCTGCGAGTTCGATTTCACCTGGACCAGATTCTTTGATTATCTGATCAATCTCATCATGGCTGACCATTCCTGATTCAAGCAGCATTATTCCCAGTCTGCTTAACACTTATTCCTCCATCAGTAACTTGAAATTGTTTCTCTTATTACTTCATCGTACGTGGTCTCTCCCCGTTCAAGCTTTCGAAGAGCAGATTCTCTCAGATTTATCATTCCCTTTGATAATGCGGCTTTTTCTATCTCAATGCTGTTGGCGTCACCTTCAATAAGCTGTCTTATTTCTTCATCAATGCTCATAACTTCAAAAATCCCTATCCTGCCCTTATATCCTGTATTGTTACAGTACGAACATCCTGTACCTTCGAAAAGTTTTACTTTCCGGAATCTTTCCGGATCAATTCCAGCATCCATAAATACTTCATCAGGAACACGGATTTCAGCTTTGCATTTAGAACAGATTTTTCTGATCAATCGCTGTGAGGCGATACATGCCAGCGAAGTGCTGAGCATGAACGGTTCAGTTCCAATATCAATAAGCCTGTTAATTGTGCTTGGAGCATCGTTAGTATGAGTTGTTGAAAGAACAAGATGCCCTGTCAATGCTGCTCTGATAGAAATCTCTGCTGTTTCCTTATCCCGTATCTCTCCAACCATAATAATATCGGGATCCTGTCGGAGGTAGGCTCTGAGAGCATTGGCGAATGTCAATCCAACGTCGGTGTTCATCTGAACCTGGTTGATGCCTTTCAGATTGAACTCCACCGGGTTCTCAGCAGTCATGATGTTCACTTCGATATCGTTCCGCTCGGTAAGAGCGGAATAGAGTGTTGTCGTTTTTCCGCACCCTGTAGGACCTGTCACAAGAACGATGCCGAAAGGTCTTCTAATGGCCTTTCTGAATATTTTCAGGGGCTCTTCCTCGAAACCAAGTTTCTCCAGATCAAGAACGACCTTGGATCGATCAAGAAGCCTGATTTCGACTTTCTCCCCGAACAGAGTCGGAAGTGTAGCCAAGCGCAAATCAACAAATTTGTCTCCAACCAGAATTTTCTGCCGTCCGTCCTGTGGAAGATGATGATCAGCGATATTCATGCCACCAAGAATTTTCAGACGGCTGACCATGGCTGAGCGGTATTTCCTGCTGGGACGCATTACTTCATGCAGCACTCCATCAATTCTGAATCTAACCCTGATATACCGTTCGAATGGTTCGAAATGTATATCACTGGCTCCTCTGCGGACAGCATCAGCAATAAGACTGTTAACAAGTTTAACTACAGGAGAATCAGATAGATCAAGAGCGATATCCTCCTCATCGTAATCTTCTTCGGTGTCCTCGACGATCATTGACTCAAAGACTTCATCTCCCACGAGCATGTCAATATCATCGATCTTTTCTTCATTAATATCTGTAATAGACGTATGAACCGTGCTTCCAACCCCTGCACGACTTTCATCAACGGGTACAATCGCCTCCGTATTTTCGTAATACTTTGCAAGCGCTCTTCGAATCATGCTGGATGCGGTTATATGCGGCTCAATATCCATCCCGAGTGAAAATCTAAGATCATCAATCGCAAAAAGATTATGAGGATCTGTCATGGATACTATTAATTTTCTGCCAACAATCTCAATAGGAATGACTTCATATCTGCGAGCAATCTCACCGGATATCAGGTGAATAATGTTTTCATCAATATCTATTTCATCGAGATTGGCGCTTTCAATATTCTGCTGCCTTGCAAGAAATTTGTTAAGATCAGTTTCTGAAATGGCATTATTACCGACAAGGTAGTAGCCGAGTCTGGCACCGCCTTCATTCTGCTGATTGAGAGCATTTTCAAGCTGTTTGTTAGATATCATCCCGGAATCAAGTAAAATTTGACCTATTCTGATGTTCATCAAACCTCCGATACGTTCAAGACAGATGATTTCCTGCGGGGTAGTGCAGAGTAGCGAATTACCTTCTGTCCAAATTCAATTTCATACCGTTCAAATCATAATTCCAGACAATGAAAAGCATATACAGAAAAAGCTCGAATGACCAGAGGGGTTTTACTTGAAATATCTCAAGGAGCTTGTCCGATAATGTGCATTGAGCAGAAGAGCCTCGCAGCTGAGATAGAATGCTCGGAGATTTGAGGAGAATACTGGAAGTATTTGACGATAATATGCGGGGATTATAGCCAGCTGTGTGGGTTTTATGCCTATGCTTCATTGTCGGACATGCTCATAGCATTCCAGCCAATTGAATGAGGTGGTAAATAATGGTGAAGCAAGTGCCGGTTATAATACACTAAAAATTGATAATAACCCAGATGTTCATTCCGATATCCCGCTGATCGTACTGGGAATTTACTCTATCGGTTTTCCATCCGAGAATTCCTGTCAATCCTGCGGTAACGGAACCGAAATCGTAATTAACAGCCGGTTCAATTCTCCATTCTTCCCTGTCCGATTGAAGCTGATTTCCGTAGCCGCTGCTAATAAGTTCACTTGTGGTTCTGGATCTGGTTATGCTCATACTTGTTGTGAGATCACTCTGAAAACTTATGCGAAGCTTGTCAAGAAGAGGAAGCGGTATTGCGATTCCTCCAGGAGCGCTGAATGAATACTGTATTCTGAACTGAAAGCTGTTGCTGTTGCTTCTTGTTTCTGTCTGTGTGCCGGTATAGTTCTCGATTACAGTGTTTGTAAGATTATCACTTATCGTTATCTGAATATCGTTTTTAAGAGTCACATTGATGGTGAACAGAGGAGACCAGCGTGTTGAAGTCGTTTTAGTGGTGGGAATATACACGTCACTTTCATGTCTGCCGCTTTCAGAAGTCTCAATCTTGTATCCTGAACTCACTGTTCCGTTTCTGAGTAAATCCCTTAAACCAGCCAGCCCGTTCAACCCTGACCAGGAAAAAGTAACGGATGGCCAGGTTTTCGATCTCTGATTGTTCCAGAACCCGGAATAAAGCGTTCTGGTGTCTGAAGATCTGTACTCCAGACGAACGGACATGGAAGATACAGGTCTGAAACCTCCTGATACCTGGAGGTTCCATCCCTTGGTTCTGTTCCAGGGTGTGATATTGTCCAGCACAGATCTCAGACCGGTCTGATACCTCCATCCTGGAAGGAAATCCATATCTCTGTATTCGGTTCCCTCCGTTTCTGAATAAACCACATTTGGATCAGTTATCAGGTTGGCCCATCGTTCCAGTTTCATGAGGAACCACCTTGGACTTCCAGGTTCGGCTTCTTCATCCAGTCTTTCATCTCTCAACCTTGCAAGGCTTCTGATTGTATGGACAAGACCAATTCGGACATTGATCCTCCGAGTTGATGAAACCGAGAACCTTGGTAAACCGAGCGTATCTGCTCCGGATGTCGTATGAGGAGCCAGCCTTGAAGCATGATAGTTAACATCGTAGGAAAACCTGGGTCGGAGATAGTTGAATAGGTTGATATCCTGAGAAAGGCTGATGTTCTGATTCCTGGATATCTCCCGCCCGACATTTACTCCGATATCGCCCTCCCAGGGATAGAGGAGATCCCGAATCAGTGAAAGTGAACCGCTGGCTGAAAATCCTTTCCAGACATTAAAAGTAAGCGTACCGCTTGATGAGAAAGTTGAAGCCGTGGTTGCTCTGGTTTGAACCGTATCTTCGTTTGCGAAGCTCCACCTTGTATCCCAGCTGTTATGCCTGGATAATGACCATGCAGCTCTTGTAGGCCTGAGTCTGATAAATTCGATAATCGGCAGACTGAGCAACTGCATTCTACCGGGTGATAGATCGTAAGACAGTGTTCCCTCAGCGGTGTTGGCAGTATCCCGATATGTAGGAGACATTCCATAGCTTCTGGAATAAGTATGAACAAATCTGAATGGATCTATCAGATATCTACCCGGCCAATTCTCAGCCCTGCTGTTTTTCCTCCACTGGAATCCAGTGCTCCATCTTCTGGTCTGAGTTCTTGCATTCCAGGATTCATCATCATTAAGCCTGAAATCAGAACCTGATTGAAATCGTGGCCTGGATATATCCATAGACCATGAAAAATTCGCGGGAACGGTGAGAGACCATAGTGGAGGGGTGAAGCGATCCAGATGTAAGGTTGCATTGGCATCGTAACTGGTCGTCGTAAATCCCTGCCCGGATTTACTTCCCAGACCATGGAAATCGGAGTCTACTTCTCTGTAATCACCTCTGAGTGCCAGAAGATCAGCAATATCGACACTGGCTGTAACTCTGTGAGCGGTTCCGGTATTATTCCACGGTTGGTGAAGCGTGATATCATCGATCCATACCGTTGTATTCAGAAGATCTCTTGTGTCGCTCTGAAGTCCAAGGGACATTTCCATGATCTTCGCGAGATTAGGAGAACCTTTTACCGAAAGATCACCCTCGCTGAAATAGTCAAGGTGCAATTCATCTTTTTTGATCTTGAGATCAACCAGTTCATCAAGATCGACCTCGATAATCTGCCATCCTTCTGCGACATCAACTGCAATCTCATAATAATTCAGGCTGTCACTGCCGAGTCTGTATACTAATTCGGATTCACTTCTTTCCTCTCCGTGCACAAGATATCTGATCTGTTTATAAGCAGTAAAGTCCTCACTGCTATAGAAGCTCTGGGTCGCGATTCCAATATGCCCCAATCTGATATCAACTGCCTGAAGGGACAAAGACTGCTCGAGTCTGGGGTCGCCATATTCATCGTCACCATGATCTATAGAAGGAGGAGGATCGTTTGCATATTCCGGGTTATCCTTGTTGTTCACTGTTGAGACAAACAGCTTTTCTGATTCGAACACAGGGGTTCCGGAAGTATCGGAAAGGATTACCCCTTTCTCTTCCCAGCGATTTCCGACCATTGAGAAATCGTAGATCTGAACAGTATCAGCATCAGTGAATCCGTCCATCCAGATACGGGCATAGCTGATTTTCTCCCATGTTGGCGCGCCTGATACAAAATCGGGAACGGAAACGATGGATGTGTCCCCCAGCGGGATCTCCAGAAGCATCCAGCCGTGCTCATTCGGTCCTGAGATGATATACTCATCATCATCCAGAGGCATTCTGATACGGAAAAATGAATTTGACCTGTCCAAAGTACCGTTAGTGTTGAGATCTTCAGTATCCAGACTATTGTTACCCTGAGTCCCATTTACACTGTCGTATCTTTCGGAAGGGGGATCGTTCCCATCGTAATAGTAGTTGTCTCTGTTGGGATCGCCTCCCTCGGGGGGATTCTCTTCATCATCCCATAGATTATCCAGACCGGTATCCTCATCATTTGAAAGAATACCATCCCTGTTCAGATCCTCCGTATCAAGTTCGCCGTTCGCCCTTCTCACCAGTTCTCCAGCTGTTCTTTCGAGCCAGTAGGAGTCCTCATCGATTCTCTCCCCGAGGTCGAGGCAGATGTTTGCATTCGCGGCATCACCTGAGAATCTGACATACAATCTGATATGTGTCTTTCTGGAGAAATCAATTCCGTACTTGTCAACGCAGCGCATCACTCCCCCCCAGGAGTTCAGATTGCTGTTTTCAGGCCGGAAGAAAAATTCCAGAACATTGTTCACATAGTTATCGGCCTCATTACCGGTAGAACTGGGTACAATGTCGCCGAGTTTCCACCTTCTGTATGTGTTGTACCATCGAAGATCTCCAACCGGATGAATCAGTGAGGAAACATCCAGTGGCATACTGGAGAGATGCCATACAGCTCTGCTCTGACCAAGTGGAAATGAAGATTCTGCACCTTCCATATCATCAATGTACGCTACTCCATTCACATTCGGATTCGGAAAGCTCATGGCAATTTCTCCGGAGAGAGTAGCGTTGCTTTCCGCCTCAGTGTTTATTCCGGGAATGATATTCGCGAAATCAGTCAGGAATCCTGGTTTTACTTCAAAATGGGCATCCACATCAGCAACCAGAGTTCTCGTTGACTCCTCCCCGAGCCTTGGCCTGTCGCCCGGAGTACTGGCGCTCTCGAACATCATCGTTGCTCCAAGCCAGGAGTCTGATCCAATGCCGTATACAGCGCGTGTTCCCACAAGAGTTCTCTTTTGAGATGCAAAAAGAGGGATGTATTCGTAAGTAACCCGCAGAGTATTACTCGGATTCTGTGCGTCCTCTGCGGCTTCACCCATTAAAGTGAGGAGACCAATTTCATATATGATCGTATAATCTACATCTTTAACAAGTGTTCTGGCATTTCCCGCGACAGTCAAAGTTACCGTTTCACTGCCCGGAATAATCCCCATATGCCCAAGAGAATATGTAGTTGATGCCGCTCTGTAACTGACCTCGATAAAATACTTGCTCTTTGACGGAAGGGGATTGTTTTCCTCGTAAATAACCGGATTCTTCTCTTCAAGGACCGAACTGTCGAAAGGCCTTGTATCGGGAAACACAATAAACCCGTTATCCCAGTCAACCGCGTTTTCTTCATCTGCAAGCGATCCGTCACCGTTTGTATCAAGATCCAGAAGCTCGATGAAAGACACACCTCCCTGAGTCTGTACAGGATCCTCTCCGGACTTTGTCAGATAGATACTGCAGTCAAAGCTCTCCCTCACAATATTGTTTGCTCCAAGGAAATATCTGTTCCGAAGTTCATAATCCCATGTTAAATCAGCAGGCAGAGGATTACTCTGCTTTATCAGCTTCAGATTCCAGTCGGTTCCGATTCCGACATTTCCTATTGTATCTCCGGCTGCTGTAACCATCCAGACGGCCAACCTGTAGTTATTGTTCACAGGGCTGGTGAAGCGTATTACCGTTGAATCGATCAGGACATAGTCCAGGTCCGGTCCTGGTATCAGTTCATCCCAGTATCCTCCGGGATAGGTTTCCCCTCCCTCTATATAGTAAGCACTCTCTACGGCTCCGGTTTCCTCATTATTATTACCGTTAAGATCATCCTGAAATATCCTTATAGAAGCAATCCGGGGCTGAGCAAGAGAATCCGGAGATGTGAGGAAGAAGTAGTTATTCGCCGGGTGAATATCAAGAATGCTGTCCGCAACCAGTATTGCCTGACCTACAAATTCAGAGGATTCAGTTGATCCTGCCTGCCTGCTTGCAATTGTTGTGATCTCCACAGGTCCCACCTGCGCTATGATCTTGGCGCCGAACAGCCCCTGATGCGGAATACTGTACGAAACGAATTCCGGGCCGGTTATGGAGAGACTGATATCACCCATATCTATTCTCTGAATTATTTCATCTTCGTATCCTTCGTATCTGAGGCTCAGGCTGCTCTGAGGTCCCATGCTCCTCTCACTGTCGTGATCAACATCTACATGAATCTTCTCGCCAATCGTGCCGTCAAGCTTAACTCTGAGCTGCTGCTCCATCTTGAGATCGGGGAACAATGACTGGCTCTGACCTTCCTGCTCGACCGCATTCGGTCTGTAATGAGTTATACCTGAGAGCGTGATCTTCTGATACCCGCTGATATCAATCTGCCCCCCCTCTCCAATCGCTCCCGCCAGAATTGGAGGCATATCGATCGGCAGATAGATTGTCGGCACCAGAGACCCCCGTTCTCTGGTTGTCCTCAGGCAGGAGGTCCTGTTCACGCTCAGCCAGGTTCTCCGAAGAGACCACTCAATTGTTCGATCATTAATCTCGTCAAGCAGGAAACAGTCAAGGCGGGATACGGGAACATCTCCATAGAAAAGACGCCATGAAAGAAAATCACTCCTGACTGAGTGCAGAAGATGCCATGAAACACCCGGTTCCACAAGTACAAAGCGGGATTTCTCTGTTTCCCAGGGATACCTTGGAATAAGCTCAGGTGTGCGGACACCCACCGCGGCAACAGCAGATACAGCAAGTACCATCAAGAACAGATATGGCAGAACTGTGATTTTTATTTTCATTTGTGTGTTCTAGTCTCCGGTCAGATCAGGGTTCCATATCCATGTGGAAAGAACTGAACCAATCGGTATAATTGTCATGTTGTCGAATATTCCGGAAAGCCTATAATGAAATGTATATGAAAAAGCTGCAAGTTTACACATTACGGGAGTTCTTACCTCCCTTTCTGATATCAGCGGGTATATTCACTTTCGTGATGCTGCTTGATAAGCTGCTCGACCTTCTTGACATGATAGTCAGCAAAGGTGTGCCTGTCAGAACGGTTGTTGAAGTATTCCTGTTGCTCCTCCCTTCAATGGTCGCTGTTGTGGTTCCGATGGGAGTTCTTGCGGGTGTTCTGATGGCTGTAGGCCGAATGGAATCAGATATGGAAGTAACCGCGATGAAAGCTTCCGGTATAAGCATATTAACCATACTGAAACCGTTGATGATTGCCGCTCTGATCCTTTCTTCTGTAATGGTTCTTTTCAACAACTACGTGCTTCCGGACGCGAATCACCTGGCCAAGAACCTGCTCCTTGATATCGGCAGCATGCGCCCGGCTGCAAAAATCATCCCAGGTATGTTCGTTGATGATATCGACAATTACAGAATAATTGTAAGTGACAAGGATGATCTGACAGGCGATCTGGAAAATGTGGTGATACATGAACGGGTACCAGGTACTAACGGAAGAACAATCACAGCGCTTAAAGGCCGTATGGAACCGGTATCCGCAAATCGATTCCGACTGGTACTCACTGATGGACAGATGCACGAACTGTCAGAAGCTGGAGAGTACAGAAAACTCGATTTCTTGACCTATACTGTCGAGATAACGCGCTCGGAAGAGCTTATCAGACAGAACAGGGACAACAGAGGAGACAGAGAATTGTCAGCATCCCAGATGAGATCTCTTGTAGATTCCCTTGAAAAGCAGTCAGCCGCTCTAACGGATTCACTGAAAACCACCGGAAGTGCGCCTCTCCTGACTCTTCTCGATGATTCCTCGATAACATCCGGAAGGGGTGGAGTGTTCCCCCCTCCTGACAGTCTGGATGACCGCACAAGGTTCAATATGGCAAGGAACTTCCTTGTCCAGCATGCGTCCAATCTAAGAATACTGGTCGACAGAAAAGCCTCGGTCATGAGAAGTATCAGCAGATACAGGGTGGAAATAGAAAAGAAGTATTCAATTCCTTTCGCATGCCTGGTTTTTGTACTGCTCGGTGTGCCGCTGGGTCTCTCCACCCGCAAGGGCAGCACAGGTATCGCGCTTGGAGTCAGCCTGCTTGTGATACTTGTCTACTATCTCTTTCTTATCGCGGGTGAGCATCTCGCTGACAGAGGTATGATGTCACCATTTCTTTCGATGTGGCTGCCGAATATAATTCTCACCGCGCTTGGGATCGTTCTGACTGTGAGAAGCCTTCATGAAGGTAATCCTCTTCCAATCGAAAGAGCCGTCTCTGGAATGGCAGCATTCGCTAAAAGATTCCGCCGGAACGGTGTCGGCAGATCCAGTCATAGCGGAGTAAACCGATGAATGCGCGAAAACTTGATATGTATCTTGCTTCGAGATTCATGAAGATGATTGTTGTAGCAGTATCTTCCTTTGTTGTGATCTTTGTCAGCGTTGACGCTTTCGATCACTTCACAAGGTGGGTGGACAAAGATGTGTCCCCGGGTATTTTCCTGGAATATTATTTCTATGGCCTGCCTTACATCATCGTGCTTGTACTTCCCGTTGCGGTTCTTCTCAGTTCCCTCTTTCTGATTTCATCGCTTTCACGAAGGAACGAACTCGTAGCAATGCGTGCCGCGGGTATCAGCATTCCCAGAATATTCCTCCCTCTGTTTCTCGTCGGCGCTCTTGCATCTCTGTTCGAACTCGGAGTGGGGGATTTCATAGTTTCCAACGCCACCTATCAACAGAGTCAGGTGAAGCGAGTGCAGATAGATGGACAGGAACCGATAAATTACGCCAGAAGAAGCGGGTTTGCGCATAGATCCCCGGGCGGCGCTATTCTCGACATAGGTTTTTTCAACGGTGAAACAGAAATACTGACCGATGTAACAGTTGAATGGTTCGATGACAGCTCCAGAATCACGCGGCGGCTTGATATGGAAAGAATGATCTGGTGTGACACGCTCTGGACCGGAATAGGAACCGTTGACAGAGTCTTCGGTCCATCCGGAGCGCTTGTTTACACTACTTCAGATTCACTCCCGCTCCCCTGCATTACTGAGATTCCGGAAGATTTCGGCTCAAGACAGAAGGCTCCCCAGGAGATGAATTTCATTGAACTCTGGAACTACATCCGGATGGTGGATATAGCGGGTGGTGACTCCAGAGGTGACATGGTGGAATTTTACCTGAAAATCCTTTTTCCGTTGTCCAATCTCATCATGGTAATGGTGGGGGCACCGCTTGCGCTGAGGAATCCGCGAAGCGGTAAAGCCTCCAGCATCGGACTTGCAATTCTTCTTGCGTTCATCTTCTTCTCGCTGCTCCGTCTTGGTCAGACACTCGGACACAAGGGAGCGCTTCCTCCGCTTCTTGCGGCCAGTATTGCTGAAATAGTTTTTATCGCACTTGGATTATTCCTTCTCACTCGAGCATCGAGAGCATAACTCCAGAATTAGCTGACACATAGCGGGCTGCTGCACTCCCTCCGCTGAACACTTGCTTATCAGCACTTCAAAGTTGCATATTTTCAGATGTTCGTACTCATTCGACAATCACACATTTGGTGCTTCACTCAATTCAAGGAGGCTGAAATGCCAGAGCGTATACACAATTTCTTCGCAGGTCCGGCTACTCTTCCATACGATGTTATCAAGAAATCTTTCGCCGAAGCGGTAAATTTCAGTGACAGTGGAATGTCAGTTATTGAGATATCCCATCGGTCAGCTGCTTTTGACAGCATGTTCACCGAAGCCCAGAAGAATATGCTTGAGATCATGGGACTCTCGAATGACGAATACGCTGTTCTCTTCCTGGGCGGCGGAGCGAGTACACAGTTCTGCGCTGTTCCTTTCAACTTCCTCGAAAAGGACATGACTGCTGATTATGTTGTTACCGGCGGATGGTCGAAAAAAGCAGTCAAAGAAGCTAAATTCTTCGGCAATGTGAACATAGCCGCCACCAGTGAAGACGCGAACTTCAGTTTCATCCCGAAGCGGTTCGATCTCACTCCCGGAGCCGCGTACGTTCACACTACCAGTAACAACACTCTTGTGGGCACCCAGATAAAGGACTTCCCACATACGGGTGATGTTCCTCTTGTTTCTGATATGTCCAGTGATTTTCTGTCCAGAAAACTTGATTTCAGCAAATTCTCGCTTATCTATGCAGGAGCGCAGAAGAATATCGGGCCATCCGGTGTCACCGCTGTCATTATCAAGCGCTCATGGGCTGAGAAAGCACGTAAAGAAGTACCGACTATGCTTGCTTACGCTACCCACATCGATAAGAATTCCCTTTTCAACACTCCCCCCTCCTTCCCTGTCTACGTCGTTGGTAATGTAATGAAGTGGATCCTTGAGCAGGGCGGTCTCGAAGCTGTTGAAATCGCAAATAACATGAAAGCCGGATTGCTTTACGAGTATATGGACGAGAACAGTGAGTATTACAGGTGCACGGTAACCGATCCTGCCAGCAGATCTCTTATGAACGTCACATTCCGCCTCCCGACCGAGGAACTGGAGAAGAAGTTCATTGCTGAAGGAGCACAGAACAACCTTATCGGACTTAAGGGACACAGATCAGTCGGCGGCTGCAGAGCATCCATCTACAACGCCATGCCATATGAGGGTGTCGAAGCGCTTGTTGACTTCATGAAGAGGTTCAAGGCGGCAAATTAGTCCGGATACGTATAGAGTCATATCTCTACGAAATATGCTGATGGGCGGGGAGAAATCTCCGCCCTTCTTCAAACCTGAGATCAATTATTAACGCTCTTCAAGCATCGTCACAACGGCAGATTCGCAGTCCTCTCCACCGCTGACAGTATATACACCAGTTGGAAGTCTGTCACCGCTGGAACCACATCCATCCCAAACTCCAACAGCATCTAAAACAGGAATCTCTGCCACCAGACGACCAGATATATCGTAAACCGAGAGTTCTGAAACAGCT